>CAYSRA010000019.1:0-2500 GCA_964433205.1 uncultured Thiohalobacter sp.
GGCTGAGCCGTCAGATTTACAGTCTGATCCCTTTGGCCACTCGGGAACCCCTCCGAAACGCAAGCCGCGTATTTTGATCCAGGCCGCGCCGAGAGTCAACCGCAACAGTCGGATTTTCTCAATAAAACGGGAACCTTGTATGACCCATGCATGACGCCGGTTAAAAACCGGAAGCGATGTCCGGATAAAAGCTTTCTGGTAACATACCGCAGCCTCGCATCACACGCGTCGCCATTTTCCACAAACCCGGCAAAAACGGAAGACCCTCACAAAAATTCGGGAGTTTTTACAGCATGAAGGTAACAATTTACGGTTCCGGTTATGTCGGGCTGGTTACCGGCGCCTGTCTGGCGCAGGTCGGCAATGACGTGCTCTGCGTCGACATTGATCCGGAAAAAATACAAAAGCTCCAGCAAGGGGAAAGCCCGATTTTTGAACCCGGCCTGACCGAGATGCTGCAAAGCAACCAGGCGGCCGGCCGCCTGAAATTCACGCTGGACCCCGCCGAGGGCGTGGCGCACGGCTTGTTCCAGTTCATCGCAGTGGGGACTCCGCCGGACGAGGACGGTTCCGCCGATCTTCAGCATGTCCTCACCGTGGCCGGCACAATCGGTGAACACCTGGACGACTACCGCATCATCGTCAACAAGTCGACGGTCCCGGTCGGCACGGCGGACCGTGTGCGCGCCCGCACCCGTGAAATTCTGGAAAAGCGCGGCAACAACGCCGAATTCGACGTGGTATCAAACCCGGAATTCCTCAAGGAAGGCGCCGCCATCGATGATTTCATGCGTCCTGACCGCATCATCGTTGGCACCGACAACCCCAGGACCACTGAATTGCTGCGTGCGTTGTATGCGCCGTTCAACCGCAACCGCGACCGTATTATTGCCATGGACATTCGTTCCGCGGAGCTGACCAAGTACGCAGCAAACTCGATACTGGCGACAAAAATCAGCTTCATGAACGAGTTATCCAATATCGCCGAGCTGCTCGGCGCCGATATCGAAGCGGTGCGTAACGGCATCGGCTCCGATCCCCGTATCGGCTACCAGTTCATCTACCCCGGCGCGGGTTACGGGGGCTCCTGCTTTCCCAAGGATGTACGTGCCCTGGAACGGACCGCCGTGGAAAACGGTTACACTCCCGAACTCCTGCGCGCCGTGGAAGCGGTCAATTTTCGCCAGAAGCAACGCCTGCCGGAAAAGATTGCCGCCCACTTTGATGGCGACCTCGAGGGAAAAATCTTTGCCCTGTGGGGACTTGCCTTCAAACCCAACACCGACGACATGCGCGAGGCATCAAGCCGAACGCTCATGGAAGCCCTCTGGGAACAGGGTGCACGCATCCAGGCTTTCGACCCGGAAGCGCGCGACGAAACGCGGCGTATCTATGGCGAACGCCCGGACCTTCAACTTTGCGATACGCCGGAGCAGGCGCTGGAAAACGCCGATGCCCTGGTCGTCATCACTGAGTGGAATCTGTTCCGGAGCCCTGACTTTGACCTGATCGGCGAACGCCTCAAGTCACCGGTGATTTTTGACGGCCGCAACCTCTATGACCCGGACATGCTGGCGTCGCAGGGATTCACCTACTATTCAATCGGTCGTGAGACCCGCTCTCCGGCGACACCCTGAATCGACGGGCCGCGCTGCCGGCCCTTGACGATCGGGATCCCCGCCCCCACCTGGACATAAAGGCACAAGTCCGCCCGCTATTCCGACCCCCCATACCGGGATCCGTACTATGCTGAATGCACTGGATACCGGCCCGGGCGGGCTGGCGAGAAATGAACCATTGACTCAGGAAATACTTGAGGAGGTTGCCATGAACCGACGTCTGTTTTTCCTGTTCCCGGATCGCGAACACGCCTTGCAGGCCGTCGATGACCTGGTTGCAAGCGGTGTGGATCGAGCGCGTATGCACACGATTGCTCGAGACGATATCCCGCTCGATGACTTACCGAAAAGCACGCCCCGGCAGCGCAAGGATCTCGCCAAATGGCTCGAATTCTGGGTCTGGCGGTTTGATCTGGCACTGTTTTTTGTGTCGCTGCTGGCATTCATCGCCCTGCTGATCATCGGCAGCGGCTGGTGGTGGCTGCCACTGGTGCTGGCGGCGGGCAGCTATCTGGCCGGCGAACATTTCACTCACGTGCCGAACGCACACCTGGATGAATTCGCCGAAGCAATCCATCACGGTGAAATACTGCTCATGGTAGACGTGGACGCGAAGCAGATCAGCGCCATCGAACACAGGCTGCGCAAGCGCCATCCGGAGGCTGTCCCGGGCGGAGCAACCTGGTCTATCCCCGCTTTCGACCTTTGACCCGCGCGGTCGCACGCGAGCAATCGCCTGCGACCGTTACCAGGTATCTCAGGTCTCTACAGGTGGCGACTGAAGTCCGAATGCCTCGCCTCGCCGAGCAGCGTCTCGAAAGTTTCCCCGCTGACATGCACCAGATGTTCGTGGTCACCGGCTTCAAAATAGATATCCGGCT
>CAYSRA010000019.1:2600-4403 GCA_964433205.1 uncultured Thiohalobacter sp.
GGCAGTGGCGGGGAGTTCGCCCGCCACCTGCTCGACCGGCTGCACATGAGCGAAGTGGCTGTCGAATCGGCTGACGGCGGAGACCATTACGACCCGGTCAGCAAAACCGTCCGCCTCGACAAGGAAAGACTGGAAGGGAAATCACTTACTGCACTGGTGGTTGCTGCCCACGAAGTCGGCCACGCGCTGCAGGACAAGCTGGGGTACGCACCACTGCGCTGGCGCAGCCGGCTGGCGGTCCTCGCCCGGGCCGCCCAGCAGGTGGGCAACGTGTTATTTGTACTTGCGCCAGTCGTCGCAGGCCTGACACGTGCACCCTCCGTTGCGGGGGTCATGCTGCTCGCCGTGGTCGCAAGCTTTGGCTCGGCCGCGCTGCTGCACCTTATCACCCTGCCGGTGGAATGGGATGCCAGCTTCCGCCGCGCCCTGCCGCTGCTCGAAGCCGGGCAATATCTGTCTGACAGCGATCAGGCCGCCGCGCGGAAAATTCTCACAGCCGCCGCCTTTACCTATGTCGCCGCATCGCTGGCGAGCCTGCTCAACCTGTGGCGCTGGCTGCGCTGGATACGCCGATAAGATCGTCATTCTTCAAGTTCGCCGCCCTGTATGCCGATGCGACGGTTGGAGCTCACCAAAGGAACCTGCATGAAACGGATGACCTGCCTTCGCACCCTGTTGCTTGCCGCCAGCCTGCTCGCCAGTGCCGCCCAGTCACGCGACATGGACGACCAGTATGCCGTGTTCGGCGCAGGCGCGGAAAACTGCGCGGCCTATCTGGTGGCACGCGACCAGGGTGGCGTGGCCGAACGCTGGTATCACCACTGGCTGGCCGGATTCATGACTGCCGTCAACAACGCGGCGGCTGCCACCTACAATATCCTCGGCGACAAGAGCATGGCAGACATCCTGGACTGGCTGGAAGGCTACTGCGCCGCAAACCCCAATGTGAATTTCTCCAACGCCGTGGCTGACCTGGTATCCATTCTGTATGACGACCGTCAGAACATGGCGCCGGGCAAGGAAGGAGGCTGGAACAAGTTCAAAAGCCAGTCGACCCCGGAACCCTGACAACAACCCAGGCACCAAGCGCCTGACGCATTTCGGGCAGTCGGATCGGCTCGGCCTCCGCAGGTGGCGCGAACGCCCCCGAACACACCAGCCACTCCGGACCCTGTGCAGCACCACCGTCCAGCAGCATATGGGTTTCGAATGCGATCACGCCCGGATCATCGCTGGCCGAGGCGATACCGAGAAAAGCCAGGCGCACAGGCATGGCCCGCCGCACGTCCTGCTCAAGGAGGCCCACCGAACGCACCGTGAAAACCGTCGGCCGAATGTTGCGCGCTGTTGGCGCCGGCGCATTCATAAGAAAGTAGCAGAACGGCTGGTACTGATCGAGTTTACCGTAGTCACGCGCTTCGCCGCCCTGCAGGTACACTCTGGCGAGGCCGGCTGGCACACGCAACTCCCGGGTCAATTCCAGTTCGGTGCCGGCGCTGACGGGATTACTGAAGTAACCGGCTGCCTTCGTTCCCATGGACTGACAGGCCGACAGGCCGAGCAATATCAACACGCCCACCACCAGCATTCGCATCTTCATAACCCTGCCCTCTCGTATCAGATCGCCGTATTGCAAAACCCCGGCCCGTCTCAATCGGCTACTGCGCGCCGCGAGAACTGATCCCACTGGTGCATGAGCAAACCACTCAGGATCAACGCGGTCCCGAACCAGACATGTGCGTCGATGACCTCGTCGTTCAACCAGTGTCCAAGCAGCAACGCCGTCACCGGTGTGACCAGCGT
>CAYSRA010000019.1:4503-30986 GCA_964433205.1 uncultured Thiohalobacter sp.
CTGCACCGCTGACACGGACGGGATCACCTTCAGCCCTGTACCAGCGCCTCGCCAAAAGCATTGTAGTGTTCCACCAGATCATCCAGCGAAAATGCCGCATTGGCCGGACTCGGATTTGGCGTGACGAACACGCGACTGCTGCCGATGTGCCAGCCCTGCTGCCCCCAGCCGTCATCATCACCTTGAGTTTCACCGTGGCGCAGATAGTGCTGCCACGCCAGCTTGCCGTGGAACCACACCCAGTTCGGTTCAAGCGCTTCGATCAACGCCCGCAGCCGGGGCGCACCCTCGCGGTAGTCCGCGGCGCGCAGGTCCGCGGCACCGCGCGTCGGGCGTTTGACCACATCGGTAAAACCCATGCCTTCCCGTTCCAGCAACTGACGCATGGCCTCGACACCGGGTTCGACCGGCACCGACAACAACTCACTGGCGTTCAGCGCTTTCCAGAACCGGTTACGCGGATTCGCGAACGGATAGCCCGCCTCGACAGACGGCAGTGACGGGTTAAGACCGACCGACAGAATACGCAACCCGGGGGCGACGAAGTCCGCTAACGTCTTCACGCCTCGTCGGGCATCTCGTGACCCTTGCACACCGGGCCGTAAGGTCCGTGCCGGTGCCTGTCGTGATAATCCATGCGGTAGCGCACAAAGCGCCCCACGTCATCGAAGTGCAGAAACGGATTGCCCTCAATCTGTTCTTCCAGCGTGGAGACCGGTTTTTCAGCGTAATTATGGCCGGGCAGGATCAGGATGTCCGATGGCAGCTTTTCTTTCATGTCTTTCAGGGTGTGAAACATCTGCTCCGGGTCACCGCCGGCAAGGTCGCAGCGTCCGCAACCGAACACGAACAGCGTATCGCCGGTAACAAGCTGTTGCCCGACCCGGTAACAGGCGGAGCCCGGCGTGTGTCCCGGCGTGTGCAGTACCTCGATTTCAGTGTCGCCGAGCTGGATACGGTCGCCGCCGTGGTGCAGGGTCGGCCGGCCCAGATCGGCGCCCCAGAATTTTGCTTCGGGCTTGAGCAGGTGCAACTGTGCATCGTGAGCAGCGAGCACCTCCTCGATGCCGTTGATGTGATCATAGTGACTGTGAGTGAGCAGGATATCGGTAATGTTTACGCCGTGTTGCTTCGCCAGCGCCAGCACCTCGGACACGTCCCAGGCCGGGTCCACCACCGCGGCGCGGCCGCTGGCGCGATCCTCGATCAGGTAGACAAAATTTTCCATCGGCCCGAGTTCCAGGGCATGAATCGAGCCGGTTGCGGTTTCCATCATTGCAGCATCCTTCAGGCAGGTTGTTACGCCTATGAAACCCCAAACCGGCCGGCAACGCAAAGATCGGTCATCACGGGCGACGCCGTGACCCCGCCCCCGTACCCCGTGCATAATCGACGAACCCAATATATCCGCGGAGACGGCCCGTGCAGAGCGCAGTCATTTATCCCGACGAGAACGAGGAGTACTGGTTCCACGAGGGTTGCCATATTCTTGAAATTTCCAACCGCGACGATGACCCGGACGTGTCGATTGCGCGGGCGCGTGTCGCGCCGGGCGTCACCACGCACTGGCACCGGCTGCAAGGTGTGGCGGAACGCTATTTAATCGTGCAGGGATCGGGGGAAGTGGAAATCGGCGCGATGGGTGCCAGGCGCGTGACGGCGGGCGCTGTTGTCAGCATCCCGCCCGGCACGCGACAGCGGATTCGCAACACCGGAAACGGGGAGCTGGTGTTCTATGCGATCTGCACACCACGGTTCACGCCGGCGTGCTACCAGGCCCTGACAGAAGCGCCGGATCAGGCGCAGTCGAAGTAGGCGCGCAGCTTGTTCACCGTGGCCGGCCCGACGCCACGGATCGCCAGCAGACATTCGTCGCTGGCGCGGCACAACTGCCGTGGCGTGCGCACACCGGCGGAAAACAACGCCCGGGCAATCGCCACATTGACACCGGCTGCCCGAACCCCGGCAAAGAACGCCTGAATGTCCTCGCGGCTGGCCGCAGCGGTTGCACCCCTGCGCCCCCCCTCATGCCCGTGGGGCTTCAGCGCTGGCCCTACGGGCCGCGCCGCCGTGGCAGGCACTTTCCAGCCACACAGGCGTACCAGCCGACGCAACCGTCGTGACATCGGCAGACCAGCCGGCCAGCTGCGCAACGCCTGCTGCAACAGTGCCTGACAGGCCAGCATTGCCATCATGATGGTAATCACCTGGGCCATGGTATGGTTCCAGGCGACCACGTGCTGGCCGGTTCCACCGACCAGTGCGGCAATAAAAACAGCCACCGCAATCAGTGCAAACAAACCGGCCATGGCGGCAAATGCCAGCGCCCAACCATACGGACAAAGTTTGCGGGTACGACGGCACAACCATTCGCTGGCACGGCTCTGCCAGTGATCAAATACGGTCGGGTCTGCGTAGAACTCGTGATCCTGCATGGTCTGTATCCTGTTGCCGGAGGTACACAGTATTCACATTGCGGTAGTCGCCTGACGTGATCCGGCGCACATTACCGCAACGTCGCGGCTCCGCGCCGGTTGCCGTTTCCTCCCCGAGGATCCCGGCATTTTCGACAGTTACATCAATAACCTGGGAGCCCGCCACGACACGAAGCTTAACAGCAAGGCGGCAGCTCATGCCAGTTTAGCGGCAACGATGAAAATCAGTTGAGCAGACCGCAGGCACGGCTTATGCTCTGCGCCCCATGTCCATCCTCAGAACCCGTAAACTGCGCCTCGGCTTTGGCGGCCCGCTGCTGCTCGATGGTGTCGACCTGACCATTGATGCCGGCGAACGCGTGTGCCTGGTTGGCCGCAACGGTTCCGGCAAATCGACGCTGCTGAAGATCCTCGAAGGCCGTATCACACCGGACGACGGCGATCTCGAAATCCGGCAGGGGCTGAAAATCGCCTCGCTCGACCAGAATCTGCCGGATGGCTTCAGTGGCAGCGTATTCGAACTGGTTTCGGAAGGACTGGGTGAAATTGGCACGCTCATGCAGCGCTTCCACCAGCTCAGCGCACAACTCGCCCACCACTCGGACGACAAACTGCTGACACAAATGGAACGCACCCAGCACGAACTGGAGAGTCGCGGTGGCTGGTCGCTGGAGCAACGCGTGGAGACCGTCGTATCGCGCCTGTCGCTGGACGCCGATGCCGACTTCCAGTCGTTGTCCGGCGGCGTGCAGCGGCGTGCACTGCTGGCGCGGGCGCTGGTCGCCGACCCTGACCTGTTGCTGCTCGACGAACCCACCAACCACCTGGATATCGCCTCCATCGAATGGCTGGAGGAATTCCTGCTGGGTTTCCGCGGCACACTGCTGTTCATCACCCACGACCGCAGCTTCCTGTCGGCACTGGCCACGCGCATCGTCGACCTCGACCGCGGCGTGCTGACCGACTGGCCCGGCGACTACGCCACCTACCTGCGCCGCAAGCAGGAATGGCTGGACAGCGAAGCCAGCCAGCAGGCGCTGTTCGACAAAAAACTGGCGGAGGAGGAACGCTGGATCCGTCAAGGCATCAAGGCGCGCCGCACCCGCAACGAGGGTCGCGTGCGGGCGCTGGAAAAAATGCGGGAGGAACGTCGCCAGCGTCGCCAGATTACCGGCAAGGCCAGGCTCAACACCCGGCAAACCGAAGCCTCCGGCAAGCTGGTCGCGGAGGCAGTCGACGTAAGTTTCAGCATTGGTGGCCGCACGCTGATCCGCGACTTCAGCACCACCATCCTGCGCGGCGACAAGATCGGCCTGATCGGTCCCAATGGTGTCGGCAAAACCACACTGTTGCGCCTGCTGCTGGGCGAACTTCAGCCCGACAGCGGCAGCATTCGTCTTGGCACCAACCTGGAGATTGCCTATTTCGACCAGCGCCGCGCCCAGCTTGACACACAGCAGTCGGTCATCGACAACCTGTCTGACGGCCGCCAGTTCATTGACATCGGTGGCCAGCAGCGCCACGTCATCAGTTATCTGCAGGATTTCCTGTTTACCCCGGACCGCTGCCACACGCCGGTGTCGGCGCTGTCCGGCGGCGAACGTAACCGCCTGCTGCTGGCCAAGCTGTTCAGCAAACCGGCCAACCTGCTGGTTATGGACGAGCCGACCAACGACCTGGATATCGATACGCTGGATCTGCTGGAGGAACTGCTGGTCGATTTCACCGGCACGGTGTTGCTGGTCAGTCACGACCGGACCTTCCTGGACCGGGTGGTAACCGGCTCACTGGTGTTCGAGGGCGATGGCAGCGTCAACGAGTACGTCGGTGGCTACAGTGACTGGCTGCGTCAACGCAAGACGGCACAACTTGCATCACAAGACACCAGGGAGCCCGCACCGCAAACCCGCCGGAAAGCGGCGAAACCTGCCAGGCTCAGCTACAAGGACCAGCGCGAACTCGACCAGTTGCCGACGCGCATCGAGCAACTGGAAAACGACATCGCCGCACTGCACGAACAGATGGCCGATCCCGCGTTCTACCGCAGTGACAGCGCACTGATATCGGAACAGAAAGCGCGGCTTGCCGCACTGGAAACGGAACTGGAGCAGGTCTACGCACGCTGGGAAGTGCTGGAACCCTGAAGCGGCGGAAAACCGCGTTGCCAACATGCTTTCTGGGGCAAATCCACGCACTATGGCACAATAACGCCACCAGAAACGCCTGTTGCAGAGACCACCGCCATGACCAAACCCGAACTGACCACCGAAGAACGTGTACTGCGCATGATGAAGCGCACCCTGACCGACATCGCGCGCGATACCGCGCCGGAGCCCGGTCTGCGCCACCCCCTGTCGGAGCGCACCATTCAGGGTATCCGCGAGTGCCTGGTACTGATCACCAGCCGCGAACAGGAACTGGCGAAGAAATTCGGCCGTGATACCAGCGCCCGCCCGCGCTATGTCGACGAGCGTCGCGACGAAGTCGTGGTACCGCTGAATGTCAGCGCCATGAAGGAAGGCCTGAAGAAAGACGACGACTAAAAGCCCGGCTGCCCGGTCTGCGCTGCTCAGCCCTGCTGCAACAGATCCCTGAGATCAATAACCGCCGCATTGGCGCGTGCGATGTAGTTTGCCATGGTCAGCGAGTAGTTGGCGAACAGGCCGAAACCGCTGCCATTGAGAATCACCGGGCTGAGCGTTGGCTGCTGCGCCTCCTCCAGTTCACGAACGATCTGGCGCAGCGAGACAATGGCATTCTTCTTGTTCAGGATATCCTGGAAGTCGTGTTCCACCGCCTGCAGGATCTCGCTCAGCGCCCACACCGAACCGCGCGCCTCGTAAAACACATCATCCAGTTGTAACCAGGGGGTCTGCACCACCACACTCGATGATGTCGCGGTCGACTGCGTCGCACCGGCATCACCGGCCAGGTCGGTATTGATGCGGATCTGGCCGACGCTGGCGCTGAGTCGCTGCGACAGGCTGCCAAGACGTTTTTCAATGATCTCCAGGTACTGCCGAAGGTTGTCGGCGCGCGCGTAGAACTGCGCCTGCTGGTTGGCCGGATCGGCGAGCCTGTGCAGGTAGTCATCCAGCGCCTTGAGGCCCTTGCGGTACTCGCCCTCGGTGGGAGGAAACAGCCAGGAATCATTGCGGAAATTGAAACGCGGTTCGGCGTCCGCCAGCGCCGCATCTTCCACCGACTGTGACTGTGAGCGCGACATGTGGTTACGCAACGCCGCCGCGCCGTCGCGCAACATGATCAGTGCGCCGTATTCCCAGTTGGGGATGTTATCGAGCCACACGCCCGGCGGCATAACGTCGTTGGAGAGATATCCGCCCGGTTTATCCAGCAACACCTCGCCGATGTGCATCAGTGTACTGGTGAAGACAACGCCCACCCGCAACTGTGTCTCATCCCCGCCTACGCGCTGCAGCGCGACTTCGTGCACGTCAAAACTGTCCGGTTCCTGGCTCCAGTACCAGCCGATAAACACGGAAAACACCAGCACGGCGACGACCAGCAAACCGGCCGAAACCAGCACGCCCTTCTGCTTCAGGTTGGCGGGGTGATAAAGATTGCCCAGCCTCCAGGCCAGACCCTTGAACCACTCGGCGGTTTTCCACAATGCTGTCTGCAGGCGATCGGTGAATTTCATGGTGACATGGTAGCACCGGCCGCCGTATCACCGGTATCGGTTTCGCCGAGTCGCAGCAGCGCCGGCAGCAGGATCAGCGTAAACAGGGTACTGACCGCCAGACCGCCAACGATGACCGCCGCCAGACCGCGATACAGTTCGGTGCCGGCACCCGGCACCAGCAACAGCGGCAGCATGCCGAACAGGCTGGTCAGGGTACTCATCAGAATCGGCCGCAGACGCAGTCGCACCGCCTGCGCCACCGCGTCACGCCGGCACAGGCCGGCACGTTCAGCCTGACGCGTCTGGTACACCAGCAGGATCGCGTTATTTACCACCAGTCCCAGCAGAATCACGAAACCGATCATGGTGAGCAGGTCCAGCGGCTGAAACGTCACCATATTGACCAACTGCAGGGCAATGGCCCCGCCGACCGTGGCTAGTGGCAATACCACCAGCACCAGCAGACTGTCGACAAAGGAGCGGAACAGCGCACTCATCAACAGATACAACAGCACGATGGCGAGCAGGAAACTGCCCCCCATCGCTGTCAGCGCCTGATCGAGTTTTTTCGCCGTACCGGAGTAGCGTATGGCACCGTCCTCGGGCAGCAGCGACCGCAGGCGCGGGGCAATTTTTTCACGCACGACATCCATCAGATGTTCGAGCGACATGCCCTCCGGCGCGCGTACCGCCAGCGTCACGGTACGACGGCGATCGAGGCGGCGAATCTGGTTGGGACCGGCGGTACGCTGCACATCGACCAGTTCATCCAGCGGCAGCACACCGGCTTGCGGCGTCACTACCGGCATGCCGGCCAGCTGTTCCGGCGTCGACCAGGGCTCGGCGCGCACCACGATGTTGCGCCGCCGTTCGCCATCAAAGTACTCACCCACGAACAACCCCGACCCAAAGGCGCGCGCCACCCGCGCCACGGTCTCCCGGGTCCAGCCCGCTTCGGCAATGCGGCGTTCGTTCGGCACCAGCAGGATCTCCGGCTCGGCCATCTCCAGCCCTGGCTGCGGTGAAATGGAAGCACCGGGTATGGTCTCCTCGATCAGGTCATAGCCCTCGCGAGCGACATCGAGCAGCGCTTCGAGGTGCCGGGACTGGAGATTGATCTCGACACTGCCACTGCCCCCGAACCCCCGAAACAGCGAATCGCGCCGCGCGAACGCCAGGGTATCCGGAAAGCCGCGCACGATGTTATTGAGTACCGGCACGAGCTTGTCGACCTCGTCCGGATTCACGGCGCGCACACCCATGAAGGCACCACCGCGATACACCACGAAGAAGTAGTGTTTGACCTGCGGCTGTTTTTCGCCACTCAGATAGGGCTCCATGCGTTTGGCAATGACGCGCCCCATTTCCCGTTCAATGGTGTCCAGATTGACGCCCGGCGCGACGCTGATGGTGGCCGACACGCGGTTGCGGTTGCCGCTCGGGAGGTAGTCCGCCTCCGGCAACAACAACCAGCTCAGCAGTGGCGGCACCGTGACCAGCAACAGGATCAACCCGTAACGGCGGCCACGGCTCGCCGTCAACGTCATCAGCCAGCGGGTGGCCGCGCGCCACCAGTGCGCGTGGCGGTCCTCCAGCGTGACGTGACCGAGCCACTGGCTGGCAGCGACCGGCACCAGCGACACGGCAATCAGCAACGAGGCCGTCACGGCAGCGGCAATGGCAATCGCCAGGTCTGCAAACAACTGGCCCGCCTCGTCGGCCAGAAACACCACCGGCAGGAACACCGCCACGGTGGTCGCCGTCGAGGCCAGCAACGCGCCCCACACCTGACTCACGCCTTGCAGCGCAGCTTCCTGCAGGGATTTACCCTGCTCACGCAGTCGCACCACGTTTTCCAGCACCACGATCCCCGCGTCGAGCACCATGCCCACGGCAAAAGCCAGACCGGCCAGTGAAATAATGTTCAGCGTGTGGTTGCTGACATCCAGCACTACGAAGGCTGCCGCCAGGCACAGCGGGATAGCGACCGCGACCACCAGGGTGGCACGGGTGCGCCGGAAGAACCACCACAGCACCCCGATCGCCAGTACCACGCCGGCTGCCAGGTTGGCGCCGAGCATTTCGATGGAATTGTGGATATAGACCGTTTCGTCGTACACCTGCTGGATGCTGAGACCGGCCTGACGCAGCGGCTCCTCCAGTTCCCGCGCAGCCTGCTGAAGATCCCGCATGACTTCCAGCACGTTGACGCCGGACTCGCGGTAGGCGTTGACGGCCATGGCGTGTTCGCCCTGGTTGATGACAAAACTCTCGCGATCCACCGGCAACAATTCGACGCGCGCCACATCACGCAGCAGTACCGGTCGACCCTCACGCCAGTCCACCACCAGTTCGCCGAACTGACTGACCGGGTAGGTGCCGGCGAAACGGATCGTGTAGCGCCGTTTGCCCACGTCGACCTGTCCCGCCGACACGTCCTCGTTACGTCCCACGCGCGCGGCGACTGCCGGCAGGTCGACGCCGAACGCGGCAAGACGATAGGGATCAAACGTGATGCGCAGTTCCTTCTCGCGTCCGCCGCGCACTTCGGAACGCGCCACGCCCGGCACCCGTTCGAAACGGGTCTGCACCAGATCCTCGACAAAGCGGTAGTAGCTAGACACGTCCCGGTCATTACCCGGCAGCGGCTTGAGAATGAACCAGGCGACCGGCCGGTTGCGCGCACCGATGGTCGACAACTGGGGCTCGTCGACATCCTCCGGATAGCTGCCGACCCGGTTGAGCCGGTTGAGCACATCGACCAGCGCACGCTGCAGGTCGGTGCCGGTCCGGAACGACAGTGTCACACGACCAAGCCCGCGCTGCGCGCGCGACAGCATTTCCGTCATGCCCGGTGTACCGCGCAGCGCCTTTTCCTGGGGCTCAAGAATCTCGGATTCGATTTCTTCCGGCGCCGCCGAACGCCAGCTGGTGGAAATGGTGATTTCCGGCCGCTCCACTTCCGGCGTGAGCTGCACCGGCAGACGGCCGAGACTGATCAGGCCGAACAGCACCACCATCAGCGCCGCCACCAGCGCGGCTACCGGATTGCCCAGCGCATAACGGGTAAGGGTCACTGCGCTTCGTCCCGTCCCTGTATAACCACCTTCTGGCCATCACGCAGGCGTTCCCCGCCGCGCGTCACCACCCTGTCACCGGGCTTGAGCTCACCCTTGACCTCGATCCAGGGGCCGCTGGCAATGCCGGGGATCACTGTCACGCGGTGCGCCACCAGATCATCGTCGATCACAAACACGCTGGTCGCGTCGCGACGCAACACCAGCGCATCACGCGGCACGGCCAGGACTTCGCGCCGCACCGTTGCGGGCACGGCAATGCGCACACTCTCACCGACCTTCCAGGCACCGTCCGGCAGGCTGATACGCAGCTCGTAGAGGCGCGAACGGGTATCGCCAACCGGGACCAGCGTGCGCACCTGTCCCTCGAAGACTTTGCCGTCACGTTCAAACTTCACTACAGACCCCGGCTTCAGAAAAGGCAACACGGAAACAGACACCCAGCCCTGAATCTCCAGGTGCACCGGATCTGTCATGGCAACCACGGCAGCGCCCTCATCGGCCCACTCGCCGGCGTTCAACAGGCGCTCTGTCACGATACCGGAGAACGGCGCGCGCAGACGCGTGCGCTCAAGCAGTGCCGCGCTGCGGCGCGCACGCGCCTGTGCCGCCTGCAACTCACTCCTTGCCGCCAGGCGATCGGACTCCGTTTGTTCCAGCTGGCTCTGCGCGGCATTGTTGCTGCGCGCCAGCCGTTGCAGTCGCGAAGCCTCCAGCTTAAGAAATTCCAGCCTGGCGCGAATACGCGCCACGTCGGCCTCGCGCTCCACGAGATCTTCGTGCAACAGCGTGTCGTCAATACGGGCGACCACACCATCCTGCTCGACACGGTCACCCACGTCGGCCACCCACAGCAGGCGGCCACGCACCTCGGCAGCGATTCGCGCCTGCTCGCGGCTGATTACCGTACCGGTATAGAAGTCCACGGGTGCCAGCAAGCGCATCGACGCCTCGGCAACCACAACCGGTTTTGCAGGACTGCGCGCCATGGCGACGCCGGCCCAAAGATACAGCGCCATTCCCGTTACCAGCAGGACGCTGTACACAGCCCGCGTTTTTACCTGAATCGAACTCATAAAATCCTGCTATCCGCTACCGAAGCAGCGATCAGCATACCGTTTCGCCCGCGGTGACTCAAAAATTGGCGCTTAACAAGTATGATAGGCTTGGATCTCAAAACAGGCGGGGCATAACTGTCTTGGATCAATCCATTGTTTTCTCGGTGTTCCTGATCTTCACCGGCGCCGCGGTACTGGCGACAGCAGCCCTGTATGCACGCCAGTCAATGCTGGTTGCCTACATTTTGCTCGGGATGGCGATGGGGCCCTCCGCACTGGGGCTGGTCAACGATGTGGAACTGTTGCGCGACCTGTCTCACGTCGGCATCGTGTTCCTGCTGTTCCTGCTGGGCCTGAACCTGCATCCCCAGGATCTGTGGCACATGTTCCGCAAGGCCACTTTCGTCACCGTGGGCAGTTCGCTGCTGTTTGCACTGCTCGGCGGCATGACTGCGCAGCTGTTCGGTTACAACCTCGCCGACTCCATCGTCGTCGGGGCGGCACTGATGTTCTCCAGCACCATCATCGGTCTGAAGCTGTTACCCAGCACCGTGCTGCACCACCAGCACACCGGTGAGATCATTATCTCCGTACTGTTGCTGCAGGACCTGATCGCGATCCTGATCATGCTCATCCTGCACAGCATGGCCGGGGCTTCGAGTGGCTGGCAGCACGTAACCCTGACGACACTGGCGCTCCCCGGCGTGCTGATATTCGCGTTTGTTTTTTCGCGCTTCGTACTGACGCGCCTGCTGGCGCGCTTCGACACCATCCAGGAATATATTTTCCTGCTCGCCATCGGCTGGTGCCTGGGCATGGCGGAACTGGCCCAGGCACTGGGGCTGTCGGCGGAAATCGGCGCCTTTATTGCCGGCATCGCAGTCGCCACCGAACCGATCTCCCGCTTTATCGCTGAAAGCCTGAAACCGTTACGCGATTTCTTTCTGGTGGTGTTTTTCTTCAGCCTGGGCGCCGGCCTGGAATTCAACGCCATACAAACAGTGCTGCCTGCCGCGATAACACTTGCACTGATCAGCCTGTTGCTGAAACCCGTGGTGTTCAAGCAATTATGGATGCGCCAGGGGGAAACGGCATCAATATCCGGCGAAGTCGGTGTTCGGCTTGGGCAGATCAGCGAATTCTCGCTGCTGATCGCGATACTCGCCACACAGTCCGGCGTCATCAGCATGCAGGCGTCCTACCTGATCCAGCTCGCCACCCTGATCACCTTCATCGTATCGTCCTATTATATTGTCATGCGCTACCCGACCCCGATGGCGGTATCGGACCGGCTGCGTCGAGACTGACCATTCAGCGACTAAGGTAGAAATATTCCCAGCGGCTGCCGGACAGGGATTCCAGTATCGACATCAGCAGGTCTGCGGGCACGGCTTCGTGGGGAAACACGTTTTCAATTTCCACAAAAAAACGTCCGAAGCCGGCACCGCGTCGCCAGTCGTAACGGTACAGGGGGACGGACACACCACACTTCACACACACCTGCTGCTGGTTATATTGCAGGGGCGAAGGACGTTGCTGAGCAGCGCGGCAGCTGGCGCAGCGCAGTGCCGGTGACGGCTGCGATTCCACTAGCGTAACTTCTTCAAAGTGGTGAAGGCGGATGCGACACACCGGCTGACCGTCGCCTGCATCGGCTTCAGAGAGAGAGATTTGCGGCGAACACCCCAGAAACATAACCAGCGACAGGAACTGCTCACCGGCGCAATACAACAGCGTGTCATCACCTTGCGCAGCACCGATCAGACCGGCATCGGCGAGCGCGCCCGCGACCGGCCCGGGCGCCGTGGGGCGCCACTGCGGCGCGACACAGTGCAGGACAAGTGAGTGCATGGAACGAACCGGCACAAAGGCCGGCCAGGGCAACTCAGCTGCCGCCGGTGGTGGTAATTTCCCAGCTGTAGGAACAGTCGAGATATGAACGTACCGAAATCAGTCCGACGATACCGTCCTCGACCATGGTCGCCACGGGAGTACGCTGGCGGAACTTGCGGTTCGGCTTGTTCATCCACAACTTGCCCATGCGCTTGCTGAACGGGTACGTGGTACGCAAGGCGTCGGCGATACAAATCAGGTGCTCAACACGCTGCATGACTTCGGGATTGTCCGGGAGCGGGCGATTTTCACGTAACTTTCTGATTTCCCTGGCCGGCACATCCTCAAGGCCAAGCAGCAGCAACTGGTCCCTGCCACTGATACCCCATCCGTCCAGCATGTCCAGCACGCCGCGGGTAAGCTGGATGCGTTCGTCTTCTGTCATCTCAGACATAATTTACTGCCCCGATTTCTTGTTAACGACGGCAAGTGTAGCATGCCGACCGACGGCTAATCCCGCGCTTACCCCTGCAAAACACAGGGAAAAACCTGCTTTGCGGCCGCGGAAAAGGGATCTCCTGTGGTAAGCTCCGCGTTCGCAAATTTCCGGCCATACGCCGCTGCGCAAGGCATTGAAACCCCAGGACAACAGATTGTGAACCCCGTATTCCGACAACTGGTATGGCTCACCGGCGCACTTTGTGCCGGCACCTCGCTGGCCGACCAGGCCGTTCTTTCCAATGGAGACCGGATTTCCGGAACGCTGATCGAACAGACGATGGACCAGGTCGTCATCGACACGCCGTGGGCCGGCAAGGTCTCAATCAAGCGCAGTGACATTAGCCGCCTGTCGACAGATCATGCCTTGTACATACGTCTGCACGACAACCGGGACTACAACGGCATTTTGCAGGCAGATGACTCCGGCCACCCGGTTATTGAAACAACCGACAACCGGCGGATCGTCATCGACAGCCTCGCTGACATCGCTGCAATTACACCAATCCCTTCCTACCAGCCGCCGCACTACGAATGGCGCGGCAACGTAACACTGGCCGGCGAGGCGAAATCCGGCAATACCGATACCGACAAGCTGAATATCAACACGCGTGTCGTGGCAGAAAAGAAAAACGACAACCGCTTTACTGTCAGCGCGTTGCTGGCGCGTGAACACGCCAGTAACCGCCTGACCAAGGAACAGTACCGGCTGAGCGGAAAATATGACCACTTCTTTCACGAACGCTGGTTTGGCTTCGTCAGCACCTCGTTCGAACAGGATCCGTTCAGGGATATCGATCTGCGCAGCGTGTTTTCCTCCGGTTCCGGTTACCAGTTTTTTGACAGTGACACCTTGCGGGTCTCGCTGGAAGCCGGCCTCAGTTACACCGACACCCGCTTTGTCGTGGACGAAGACGACAGCTACGCCGGCTTCAACTGGGGATTTAACTGGGAACAGTCACTGCTGGGCGACCGCCTGGAATTCTTCCATCGGCACCGCGGTAACCAGGGACTGGACAGCAGCGACAACCTGATCATCAAGGCACAAACCGGGGTCCGCGTGCCCATCGCCGCGGGTCTCAGCGCCTCCGCCGAATACGATCTGGACTGGGACCGTTCACCTCCCGACAACACCAAAAGCACAGACCACACCTATCTGCTCGGTGTGGGTTACGACTGGTAACCTTGACCGGCGCACCCGGACTTCTGCTGCTTGCGATGCTCGGCCTGCTGGCATGGCTGTGGCAAAGCAGCCTGCTGGCGCGCGAGGCAGCCGTGCGCGCAGCACGTGACGTATGCCGACAGCAGCAACTTCAGTTTCTGGACGGCAGCGTCGCCCTCAAACGCTTCACCCTGGCACGCCTGCCGAATGGCCGCCTGGCACTGCGCCGCACCTTCCTGTTCGCCTACAGCGAAGACGGCCTCGGCCGCCAGACCGGGTTTGTGATCATGCTGGGAAACCACGTGGAACAAGTGGGCTTGTGAGGAAATGCCACCGGCTTGCTATACTGTGGTGAATTCGTGACCCTGAACCCCGCGGACGACTACAGTTCGTTCGTCTCTACCCAGTGTGAACTGCAACCATGCCCTACTATGTATATAAAATCCTGCCCGGTCCGACCAACCTGCTCAGCACGCTGGAAAAACTTGACCAGTACGACAGTTTCAAGGAAGCCAAAACGTTCGCACGCAGCCTGCGTGCAGAGCTGCCCGCCGACGACAAGACCCAGATCAAGGTCACGTTCGCCGACAACGAACTGGAAGCGGAAGGACAACTCATGGAGAAGCGTGAAGCGCCCATACTGCGTGAATGGGAAAAATGATTTCCGCCAATGGTTGAAGAAGACCAGTACCGGTCGACCTATAGCGAAGTCAACCAGCGACGCTGCATTTTTGAAAAAGCGGTACTGACGCGCCGCTGCGGCTGCAGTTGCTCAACCCGTTTCTACCTCGCAGACCGTGAAGGGATTTCGTGCGACGCTGAACAGGCAAACTCACGCTGCAAACGCCTGCTGCAACTGATGAGAACCAATGCGCGGTTTGCGCTCAAGCTGACCGACAGCGGTGGCGAGTTACCTCACGCAAAGGAAATCAAGGTGCAAAACGGGGGCCTGCTCGGCCTGCAGGGTATTATTGACCCTGAAGCCCCCCGCGACTCGGTGGTGGATATCGCCACGCTCACCGTGAAGGGCATCGAGACTTTCGGCTCCATCGAGGCATTCCCGTACCAGGAGATCGTTAAATCGATCACCCATTTCGAAGGAAGGCGCCGCCCCCGTTCGAAACTGTAGCCCTGCGAGCGGTGCGGCAGATGCCCGTTTTCAGCCGTTCCGGCTAAAGCCTACCGCCCGTCTTTCCGACACATCACAGAACACACTCTTGAAAAATTCTGCAGCACCCTGCTGCGAGGTGGAATAATCTATGGAAATCCATGCATTTGCGGACGAGGATCGGACCTGGACCGCAACCTACGTGGTATATGACCCGGTCAGCAAGGACGCCGTGGTCATCGACCCGATCCTGGACCTCGACACGACCCCCTGGCGAACATCGACCGACTCGGTGAACCGCATCGTCGAACTGGTGAAACTCAAGCAGTTGCGCGTTCACTGGATACTGGACACCCATGTACACGCCGATCACATCAGCGGTGCGGCGGCGCTGAAAAAGCGTGTCGATGCACCCATGGCAATCGGCTCAAACATCCGCCGCGTTCAGGAAACCTTCAAGGGCACATTCAACCTGCCCGCCGACTTCCCCACTGACGGGAGTCAGTTCGACCGACTGCTCGATGACGGTGACCTGCTGACGGCAGGCCGCCTTGAAGTTCGGGTTCTCGGCACCCCGGGCCACACACCGGCTTGCTGCACCTATCAAATCCGTGATGCACTTTTTACCGGCGACGTCCTGTTCATGCCCGATATCGGCGTTGCACGCTGCGACTTTCCGGACGGCAGTGCCAACGACCTGTATCGCTCAATCAAGCGGTTATACGAACTCCCCAACGAGACGCGTGTATTCGTCGGCCACGATTACCCCCACGGCAGACCATTCCACTACCAGACCACCATTGCGGAGAGCAAGGCGTTCAACGCCGACCTGCCCGTAAACATCGACGAAGCGCAGTTCGTGAAAAATATCCAGGCTCGTGACAGCAACCTGCCCGCACCACGACTGCTGTTCCCCAGCCTGCAACTCAACATTAATGCCGGAAAGCTGCCGGAGCCCGAGAACAACGATATTGCATACCTCAAGGTTCCGCTGAACTACCTGTAACACGAACAACACAGCGACCGACAAGACACCGACCGCTCAAGGAGGTTATCAACATGATGAGTGTAAAAATGGAACGCGTGCTGGACAACCTGTCCTCGAACTACATGCCATTCACACTGTTATCGGAGGAACGCCTCTCCGAGGTGGTGAACATCGTTCGCTTTATAGAACTGCGCGAAGGTGAAATTCTGCAGCTTCGTGGCGGAAAAGCCAACGACTATCTCTATGTCGTCGAAGGTAACCTGGAAGTCATTCAGTGCGGTTCGATACGTTCTTTCGCCGGCCCGGAAGACACCCGTAACAAACCGTTCGTACTCCCCAGCGCGCCATCGACCGCAACCATCATCGCACGTGCCGATTCAATTATCTGTCATGCCGACCGGGAAATGCTGGACGACCTGATTGCATGGGACGAGGTTGTACACCTGAGCGAGGAAAGCGACGCCGAACTGCATGAACGTCTGGAACTGGTGCGCAATTCTCTGGTATTCCGCCGCCTGCCCCTGGAAGTCATCGAAACGGCATTCAAGCGAATGGAAGTTGTCGAGGTCAAGGCCGGGAACAACATCATCACCATGGGCGAGGAAGGTGATGCCTACTACATCATCAGCAAGGGAACGGCGGCAACCTACCAGATCGGACTGTACGATGACAAGCCGACCAGGATTGCCGATCTCGGTGAAGGTGACGCCTTTGGCTGCGAGGCGCTGATCTCCGGAAACAGGCGCTGTGAGACCGTTGTTGCCACCAGCGACTGCACCCTGCTGGCACTCAACCGTGAAGCTTTCGACGAGATGATCCGCAATCCGCTGATCAAGACCGTTCACCCGAGTGTCGCGAAAACCATGGCGGAAACCGGCTACAAACTTATCGATGTACGTTATGCAGAGGAATTCGACGACCACCACATCCCCGGCGCCATCCTCATACCGCTGTACGAATTGCGCAACCGCATGGATGAACTCGACCCCAATGAGCGGTATATTGTCTACTGCCACGCGGGGGGACGCAGCGCTGTCGCCACCCTGATTCTGGCGCAGAACCAGTTTGACGTCGTCAGTCTGGAGGGCGGCATTCGTGACTGGCCGTTCGATACGGTCGCAGTGGAAGAAGAAATCGCTGTCACACCCGTGCAGGCAGCCAACGCTTAACCGACTGAACCGGCACGTCCGGCTCAGCCAAACAGGAGCTCCGGACATCAACAGCCGACTCACTGACGAGGAAATCGAGGGCATGCAGCGCAAGCTGGAAGCGTTGCGTCTCGAACACCGCGATCTCGACGACGTAATCCGCCACCTCATCGAGTCAGACTACCCGGATCAACTCCAGTTGAAGCGCCTGAAAATGCGCAAGCTTCGCCTCAAGGACGAGATCGAACTTATCCAGAGCCGGCTTATCCCCGACCTCGATGCATGAGACGATCAGTTGCGCCGGTACGACACCACCTTGACCGGCGACAGCACCTCGATACTGGCGCCATTGGTTTTCACCTGTCGCCGCACCTGAATATACAACCGCTTCAGGCCTTTGCCAGGGCTGAGCTTGTAACGGTTACGGGGCTTCAGATCCTGCCATGCGGCGCCGGCGAAATCCGCCGATTCGGCAATGCGAATCTGGTTCGCCTGCCCGGACACCTGGACGGCAATGAGTATCCGCCCGTCAGCCGACGAGGTGTCAGCGCTCAGCTTTACGTCGGTGATATCAAGTTCACCGGTGGCCGGTGGTGTCTCCACGCTCTGTGCAGCGTTGCACACAGGTCCGCCACCGCCCCTTACCAGATTGACCACGATGACCCGGTTCCCGGACAGGGGTTCGATAACCTGTCGTTTGCCCAGGTAACCTCGCCGTGACGTGGTAAGCACCATACTGTTCATCGGCAAATCGTCAAAGCGCACGGTGCCGTCTGCCGCCACCCGGCGCGCACCGAACTGGTCAGGGCTGGCGCTGGTGCCAAGGCAAACCGCGGCCTGCGCAACGGGCTCACCGGACTGCTTATCGACAATCCTCACTTCCAGCCAGTTGCCCGCCGACTGGACTGGCAGCGCCATCACCAGGAATAGCGGAACAAGCGCCAACACCCCCAAAAGTTTCTTTATTTTCATAGCAATATACCTGTGCTTCAGTTTTATACGGTGAACACCCCTGGCGGCCAGTGTATCGCCACGCCATCCGTTCCGACAAGCAGAAACCGGACGGCCCGGTCAGCCAGTCTCCTCTTCGCTATCCAGCAACGGGAAACTGCCAGCGTAGCGGCTGATCCATTCCCGTGCAGCCTGCTCACCGCTCAGGGCCCGGCCCTCGTTTGCCAGCACCTGGGCCTTGTAATGCTCGATGTGACAGACCTGTTCAACCATACGCACCCGAAAACGGTCATCAGGCTCCAGAAACGACACGCCAATCGCAAATCCATCGCCTTCCGGCCGGCACCATGCCACCCGGCCCTCCACCTCGAAAGCCGGCTTCAAGTGAGAAATCCGGATGATAACGGTAGTCCCGACCGGCAGCGCCCGGTGCGAGGAAAACGACAGACCACCGTGGCCGATATCGTTGAGGTATTCGTGACTACAACGCGAACCATTTGCATCCGTATGATATTCAATAGGAATATCAGATGGGTGGCGTATAAAACTGCGCATCTGCCGTCTCCGTCGATCCCCTCTCCAGCCAGTTTTTTTCCTTATTGCACCAAGTGTAGCCGTTTTACCGGTTATCAAGAGGCATCCTTGCCGTACCCGGCACACCCATAAGTGTGACCGGTTTCCGGTTTTCCGTATTGCCAACCGTGCAAACTCGCAGAACGCCTTAACAAAACAGGGCATTTGACGCTAACCACGGTTGGGTAAAAGGTTATTCAGCCATGAGCATCTGGAACAAACAACGATCGGTGGACCCGCCCGCGGCACTCAAGCCTGCACGTCCGGCTTCCCGTCAGCAGGCGGACGGTGTCAGGCGCAAGGCGCAGCGCTACACCGAGATCACCGAACAAAACGGGAAGCAGAGCATTGATCAGATCAGGGCACATCGACAACGCGAGCGAGCTGAAAAGGAAATGGCCACGCTGCGAGCGGAAGCTGTGCAGGCCCGACGTCTCGCAACACAGATCGAGAACCTGCATCAATCTGCCCCGATCCAACGAAAAGGCCGAATCATGAATACCACGATTGCCGACCCGGGACAGGCTCAGCGCATGAAGCGAAGGGGAACGGATAGTCCTCACGCTACGGGCGGGCAACTCAGCTTCAATCCGCTGCACCCGTCGATGGAATTACCGCCGGAACATCTGATCCGTCTGCTCGGCCTCGAGAACAAGACCAAGCGCCGCAGAAAACACTCCCGGCCGGCTTCCGCTGCCAGCGCGGTGAGCACCCCGAGCAACTCGAAGCCGGTGAACAAACCGGTGAAAATCTCGTTGCCCGGGACCCCGCCGGCCAGCGCTGAACGGGAGAGAGATACCGTTCCGGCCCCGTTCGGGGAACGCCGCCTTCTTGTCCCGTCGGTCATTGTTGGCGCCGCTGTCGGCGTTATTGTATCCGCCTATCTGTTCCTGGGCGGCCCGGAAGACGTTGTTCAACCTGTTATCCAGGCGACCCCGGCAGCAAGCAGGGCGATGCCGCCACGACCGAACACACCACCACGAACTGCGCCAGCCATGGCACCCGCGGCTGTTTCAGTACCGGCCGCAGCACCTGTTGCAACGCCGGCGACAGTTCCGGTCGCAGCACCGCATCCGACCGAAGCAAAACCGGTCAACGCGGTTCCACAAGCCGACGTCGTGATCCGGGAAGAACAACTGCGCCGCGAAGCTCAGCAGCGATTCAGCGAACGCATGACAGTGTACGAAAGTGCTCGCGAGCGAGAGACGCTTCAGCAACAGGCTGCACCGGAACAACCCGCCGCAACGGAAACGGAAGTGGTGGACGCGATCGCACCACCCCCTCCAGCAACGACTGACGCGGCGGACACCCGCCTCCCGCCGGAGGAAGTGACGGAAGAAACCGCTGTTGAAGCCCCTGTTGCTGAGGTACCTGTTACTGAGGTACCTGTTGCCGAGGCGCCCGTTGCTGGAACACCCGCCGCTGAAGAAGCTGTGACTGAAGAAGCCGTTACGGAAGCTCTGTTTTAATGACACCCGTGGGCTCATAACGGAACAACTCGACATACAGCGGCAAACCGGTGTCGTCGCTGACCGTCACCGACCACTCGCCAAAACTGTCAGGTGGCAGCACCTTCTTCGAATAAACCCGCCAGCGGTCACCCTCCACGAAAAAGGGCACTTGTGAGACAACCTCACCACGGAAGCGCCAGCGGTGCGTCACCGTGCGACCCTTGAGGTGTCGCAGATCAGTAAAAAAATAGATCTCGGTCGCCGGGGGGGCCAGCACCAGCACCCGATCGACCGGCTCGCGGTTCACAATCGCCGTAGTGAACGCGGCGCGCGCGACATATTCATCCCGGGCAGGCGCATCGGCGGCATCACCTCGCATAAACGCCAGCGACAGCAGCAACCCGATAACCGCTCGAACCCGGTATGACATACGAACTCCCCTCTTTTTTCGGATAACCTAATCCGGCCTGTGCGGCCGCGAAAGATAGTACTCACTGGCCATTTCAGTCAACCGGCTGGCAGTGCGCTGGAAAGGGCGCGCCAGCTGTCGGCCCGTGTAGAGCTGGTCCGGTGTCCGCTCGGCCGACATCACCAGCTTGACGCCGTGATCATAAAGCGCGTCGATCAGGTGGATGAAGCGCCGCGCACCTTCGTCCAACTCACCCGACATAGCGGGCACCCTCTCCAGCAACAGGGTATGAAACTCGCGCGCCAGCTCCAGGTAATCGCGTGACGAGCGCGGCCGCAGGCAAAGCTCGGCAAACGAAAACCAGACAACGTCTTCCGCCATCGCAACGCTGTGCAACGTCCGTCCGGCCAGACTCAGTACCGCGTCATTGGTAGGCGGCATGGCAGTCAGCGCGTCAAAGTGTTCCGCCAGCCAGGCATGCGCCGCATCGGGGTCGGCGCCGACGAGACAGGTGCCGCTTTGTTGCAGCAGCGCCAACCGGTAGTCCTCGCCGCCATCCAGTGCCACGACGCGGGTATGCTGCTCGATCAGGCTGATCGCCGGCAGGAAGCGTGCGCGCTGCAAGCCCTCGTGATATAGCAACCGCGGTTCGATATTGGACGTTGCAACCACTGTGACCTGCCGATCGAACAGAGCTTCCAGCAGACCGGCGAGCAACATAGCATCAGCAACATCGGTGACATGGAACTCATCGATGCACAGCAGGCGGAATTGCGCTGCCAGCTGGTTCGCGACGATCGGCAACGGGTTGGGCGTTTTTGGCAGCGCATCGAGCGCCGCGTGAATCTCCAGCATAAACCGGTGAAAGTGCACACGGCGTTTTTCCGCAAGCGGCAGGCTGTCGAAGAAAGCATCCATCAGCCAGGTCTTGCCTCGTCCCGGACCACCCCACAGGTACAGCCCCCGAACCGGCGCGTGACGACGCCCGACCAGCCGCTCCCAGAACGCCGGGCGCGGCGGTGGCACGAGCAACGATTCATACAGCGACTGAAGGTATTCGACGACCCGCTGCTGCGCCGCATCCGGTTGAATCACCCCCGTCGCCAGGACCGCCTGATAATGCTCCCGCGGCGGTTGAAGTCGATCCGGTGGCGCAACAGTCATCGGCTCACAATATTTGAATATCCAGACCCAGCGAGCGGCAGTCATCCTCGTTGGCCGGGCCGGTAATCACAGCGATGCTCGCAAGTTCAGGTTTCAGATAGTTCTCCCCGACCCGCCGGAGGTCGTCCAGTGAAACGTCGAGAATGCGCTTGCGCACCTTCTGGCGCTGCTCCGGGGTGCGACCGTGCAGGGCGCTGAAGAAGGCGTCGCGCGCCTCGCCAGCTGGCGACGCCGGCTTGTCGATGCTGCTGATGACGCCGAGGATAGCTTCTTCAAGCAGTCGCCATTCGTGTTTTTCCTCCACCAGCCATTCAATGGCGCGGTCGAAATCGTCCAGCGTGTCACCAAGACGCGGATCGCGATAGGAGAAGAAGCGGAACGTTGCGTTATCGGAATCGTGGCTGGCGCCGCCGCCATAGGCGCCGCCCTGCTCACGGACCGCGCGGTGCAGATAACCGTTGCGCAGGAAGCCGGACAACACGGACAGCGCAGCGGCATCCGGATGCTCCACCGGCACTGTCTTGTAGGCCTTGGCACAGAAGTTAACCTGGGTGTTGGCGATCCAGGCTTCACGCACCCGGGCATTGACGGGCCCCGGCGCAAACGGCGTGAAGCCGTTGCCCTCATGCCGAGCCTGCGCCCAGGCCTGACCCAGCTCCTCCAGCGTCTGCGCACGACGTTCGGCCTCGGTGATCAACAGGAACTGGCGCGGAGCACTTTGCACCTGCTCGTGCAGACGCTGCATCCGGTCGGCGAAGGCCTTGACCTGCTCCGGGTCGGAAAACGAATCATCCAGCGCCTTCAGGGAACGGATACCAGCCAGGCCGCGTAGCCGGTGTGACAGTGCCGCGCCGGGACTCATACCGGACGACGCAGCCAGCATCGCCAGACCATGACCGTTACCAGTAACGCTCTGCTCGCGCTGCGCACGCTGCTGCGCCACCAGGTCACGAATGCGGTCATGTTCGTCAAAGCGCGGCGCTTCCAGTGTGTCGTACATCAGCTTGCCGAGCGCCGCGTGATTGCGCGCCAGCGCCTTGCCGGACAGCACGAAGAACCCCTTCAGCTGCTGCTCGTCCGCCGCTGCGCCGCGCATACTGCTGCTGGCATCGATGCCACCCGAAACGCTGCTTTGCAAGACCTGCGTTTCCAGGTAATCGCGCCCGCCACAGCCCAGTTGCGCCAGGCTGTAACTGTAGTAAGGAAACACATCGAGCAACGCATCGTCGAGCGCGGGCAGGTCCGCGACCACCTGCTGGTACACCAGGCCGTTAGTGCCCTGCGGGTAGAAACTGACCGGCAGGCCGGCAACCCTTTCCTGCTCGCCCGAAGCGATGTGCATCTCCTCGGGGATATCTTCGAGCCCCACCTTGGGCAGCACGGAAGGATCGTCCTCCTGCGCCTGGCGCTCGGCCAGCGCCCTGGTCTGGTCGATCACGGCCTGTTTCTCCGCATCGTCCATCTGCGCTTTCATATTGGCGAGGCGCCGCGCCTCGGCAGCGTCACGGCGCGCGGACAGTTCCTTGTCCGGCACCAGCGTCACGTGAACGCGGTGCATGTTGTCCAGCAGCAACCCGCGCACCAGCCGGGGAATATAGTCGGGGTCCTGGATCAGTTCGCGCAACTCCTCGAGCACCGGGTCGAGGTTGAGCAACGCCACCGGATCACCGCGGTGGGTTGCGCACGACAAGCCTTCCAGGATCAGTTGCAGCCCGTAGGGGTAGCCGTCACCGGCGATCTCGCGCTGACTCAGTTCCAACTGGTGCAATACCGCCTCGACACGCGACTTGTCGATACCTTTTTCGGCCACTTCCTCCAGCACCTCCAGCACCAGTTTCTCCATGGCATGGGTGTGCTCGGGACGGCTGCCTTCCAGACCGCAGACAAAACTCATTTCGCGGTTGGACGCTTCCAGACCGCACAGCGGCGACGGCGCGCTGCCGAGGTCGGTGGTTTCCAGCGCGCGGCGCAGCGGCGAAGCGCTGTCGTCCAGCAGCACGCCTTCCAGCAGGTGGGCTTCGAGCTGTTCCTTCAGGTTGATACTGGGACCGAGCAACCAGCCCATCACCAGGTGGGTCTTGTCACCGGTCTCACCGGGCTCGTCGAACGCATAGCTTTCCTGCACATAGACCGGGGCGTGGTAGCGCTTCTCGTCACCGACCGCAATGTGCACATCCAGATTTTCGAACTGCGACAGCGCCTTGTCGTGAATACGTGCGTGGTGATCGAACGCCGGGATATCGCCGAAGGTCATGAACACCGCGTTGCTGGGATGATAGTGGGTACGGTAAAAATCCTTCAGTTGCTCGTAGGTCAGGTCGGGAATGCACTCCGGATCGCCACCGCTGTTGTAGTGATAGGTAGTGGTCGGAAACAGGTAGCGCGTGAACGTCTGCCACAGGGTGCTGACGGGCGAACTCATCGCACCCTTCATTTCATTGAATACCACCCCCTTGAATACCAGTTCGGTGTCCGGGTTGTCCGGCTCGACGCACTCGACACGGTGACCTTCCTGGGCAACATCCAGCCGATCCAGCCGCGAATAGCACACCTCGTCCAGGTACACGTCCCTCAGGTTGTACAAGTCCTTGCGGTTCTGGCTGGCAAAGGGGTAAGCCGTCCAGTCACTGCTGGTAAACGCGTTCATGAAAGTGTTGAGCGAACGCCGGATCATCATGAAGAACGGATCGCGCACCGGGTAGTGCTCGCTGCCGCACAGCGCCGTATGCTCCAGGATATGCGCAACGCCGGTGGAATCCATCGGCACCGTGCGCAACGCGACCAGGAAGACATTCTCTGCCTTGTCGGCCGCCAGGTGGTAATGTACGGCACCGGTGGCACGGTGGCGGTATTCCTCGATCACCAGGTTCAGGGACTCGATGCGTTCGCTTCGAATCCACTCAAACGCCTCGTGGACGCGGGGCGGCGCCTCGGGAACGGAACTGTCGGCCACTACACTGCTCATATATACGGGTGTCCTGTTGACGAATAAGGAAGAATTGACCGGATTGTAACGCGCCGGACGAGCGCAACGCCACGATACGTTGCCGGCGCCCGGGCGGCCCAGTAGAATGCGCCGAAATTCCCCAACAACAACACGCCAATGAAACTCGTCTCCTTCAACACCAACGGTATCCGTGCGCGCCGGCACCAGCTGGAAAAGCTGGTCGAGGAACATTCACCAGACATCATCGGCATACAGGAAACCAAGGTCCAGGATGCCGATTTCCCGCTGCAGATGATCGAGGATCTGGGCTACCACGCCGCATTCCACGGGCAGAAATCACACTACGGCGTGGCGATCCTGTCGAAACAGGAGCCGACCAGCGTGCGCCTGGGCTTTCCGCACGACGACGGGGAAGCCCAGCGACGGCTGATCAGCGCCGACTTCACCCTCGCCGACGGCCGCACCCTGAGCGTGCTGAACGGCTATTTCCCGCAAGGTGAGAGCCGCGACCACGAAACCAAGTTCCCGGCCAAACGCAAATTCTACCGCGACCTGCTCGAACACCTGCAAACACACTACGACCCGCAACAACTGGTGGTGGTGATGGGCGACATGAACGTGGCGCCCCTGGACAAGGATATCGGTATCGGTCCGGACAACGCCAAACGCTGGCTGAGAACCGGCAAATGCAGCTTTCTGCCGGAAGAACGCGAATGGCTGCAAAAGCTGCTGGACTGGGGACTGGTCGACACCTATCGCTACCATTATCCCGACGTTGACGACAAATTCAGCTGGTTTGACTACCGCAGCCGTGGCTTCGAGCGTGAACCGAAGCGCGGCCTGCGCATCGATCTGGTGCTGGCGACGCAACCGCTGGTGGAACGTTCCACCGACGCAGGCATCTCATACAGTATCCGCAGCATGACGAAACCCTCCGACCACTGCCCCGTCTGGACGCGCTTCGATCTGGAATAATCGCAAACCGGGGTATGCCGGGGCCGACAGGGGACGTAGAATGGGCAGAATGAAAATAACACCGCACACCACATGGATGTTTCTCACCACCCTGCTGTTCGCCGGCAGTGCCTCGCTTGCGCAGGCCATTGCGGCACCGGAAACCGTCGGGGATCCGCAACCGGTTATCGCCGAAGCCATCAACGAACTGATCAAGCGCCTGGAAGAAAATCGCGACCGGATCAAGCAGGATGAGTCGATCGCCTACCGCATCAGCGACGAACTGATCGCGCCGCACATCGACTTCCCGCGCATCACCCGACTGGTCATAGGCAAATACTGGCGCAACGCGACCGAGGAACAACGCAAACGTTTGATCAAGGAAATAAAAACGTTGCTGATCCGCTCCTATGTCACAGCCATGACCAGCTACGCCGACGAGATCATCGCCCACAAGGACAGCATCAGCTACCAACCGTCACGCTATAAACCGGGAGACCGCAAGGCCTCGGTGCGCGCCACCATCACCCTCGGCAACGGCCAGACCGTGAACGTGCAGTACCAGGTATATCTCAGGAACGGCGAGTGGAAAATCTACGATATCCGCATCGAGGGCATCAGCCTCGCGATCACCTACCGCACCAGCTTTGGCGAGACCATCAAGCGCGAAGGCCTGGACAGCCTCATCGAACAACTGGCGGAACGTAACCGCAAGGGTGAAGTAGAGTTGCCGGCAACCGTCGCCGAGCCGTTCAAGAACAAGACCGGCGCCACACAGCCCTGATCTCAGGCATCTGCCGGGTGCAGCCCCTCACGGGGCGGCATCTGCAGAAAATAGCCTTCCGCCTCGATCTGCGCCAGCACCTCGCGCGCATCGGCCTGCGCCAGCTTGCGCGCCGGGTGCAACTCCAGTTCTGTGACTTCCTTCAGTTCGCCCAGCAGCGTTATCAGCGTATCCGGCACCCGCGTGAGGCCCTCTTCCTTGTCCACGAACAGGAAATCGTCGACCTGGCGGAGACTCTTGTAGACCACACACTGCATATCAGCCCCCGCGCTCACGCCGCACGCGTCCAACACCCCACCC
>CAYSRA010000020.1:0-30762 GCA_964433205.1 uncultured Thiohalobacter sp.
AAACGGTATTAACTCCTTACAAAATGATGAACTCGACCCCGCGCTCACTCATAAAGCACAACATTTCTTCCGGCTTCGCGAATGATATCGTGATACTCATAACATTACCGTTACTTGAATAGTAAGCTGCGCGAAATCCCAAGCCTTACAACATGGGCTTCACTAATAGCCATTTGCTTTGCCGCTTCTACTTTAGTGATCCACTGGCATTAGGTAGCAAATTTATACCTACGTAACGACTTTATTACCTGGGTAACAACTTTGTTACCGAGGTAAGCACTTTTTTACCTACGCACACATGTTTGGTCAGGCAGTATGCCGCCTATTCAACCGTAACCGATTTGGCCAGGTTCCTGGGCTGGTCGACGTCGGTGCCCTTGAGCACGGCAACGTGATAGGAAAGGAGTTGCAGAGGAACGGTAAACACGATCGGCGCGACACAGTCGTCGGTGGGCGCAACCGGCAGCACGGTGGTGGTTTCGTCGGACGACATGCCGGCATCCTCGTCGGCGAACACCAGCATTTCACCACCACGCGCACTGACTTCCTGCAGGTTTGCTTTAAGCTTTTCCAGCAGTTCGTTGTTGGGCGCCACAACCACCACCGGCATGTTGGCATCAATCAGTGCCAGCGGGCCGTGCTTGAGTTCGCCGGCGGGGTAGGCTTCGGCGTGGATGTAGGAGATTTCCTTGAGCTTGAGCGCGCCTTCCATCGCCACCGGGTACTGGGCGCCGCGACCCAGGAACAGTGCATTGTGCTTGTCGGCAAAGCGCTCGGCCAGGGTGTTGATCTTGCCATCCAGTTCGAGCACCTCATCGATCTGCCTGGGCAGGTGCTCAAGCTGTTTCACCAGATTTTGTTCCATCTCCTCAGTGAGACCAAAGCGGCGGCCCAGCACTATGGTCAACAGCATCAGCGCAACCAGTTGGGTGGTAAAGGCCTTGGTGGACGCCACGCCGATCTCGGGACCTGCACGTGTCATCAGGACCAGGTCCGATTCGCGGGTCAGCGAACTTTCCGGCACATTACAGATCGTCAGTGCCTGGCCGAAACCCAGCCGCCGCGCCTCCTGCAAACCCGCCAGCGTGTCGGCCGTCTCACCGGACTGCGAGATGGTCACAATCAGGGAGCTGTTGCGCACCACCGGCTTGCGATAACGGAATTCACTGGCGACCTCGACGCTGCACGGAATGCCGGCAAGCGACTCCATCCAGTAGCGCGCAACCAGGCCGGCGTGATAGCTGGTACCGCAGGCGATAATGTGAACGCCCTGCACCTTGTCAAAAATTTCTGTCGCGTTGGCACCGAATGCGGCCTCCAGAACCCTGCCCTGGTAAAGACGGCCTTCCAGGGTGTCGGCGATGGCTCGCGGTTGCTCGAAAATCTCCTTGAGCATGTAGTGACGATACTCACCGCGCTCCACGGCATCGGCGGACAGTTCGGAAACGGTTTCCTTGCGCCCGGCAACATTTCCTGTTTCGTCGTAAACGGTCACGCCGTCCAGGCTGATATCAGCGATATCGCCTTCTTCGAGAAATATAAAGCGCTGGGTGACGGGCAACAGTGCCGCTACGTCGGAAGCAATAAAATATTCGCCGATACCCACGCCGATCACCAGGGGGCTGCCGCGCCGCGCGGCGATCAGCCGGCCGGGCTCGTCAATGCTGACGACACCGAGCGCGTAGGCACCTTCGAGGTCCTTGCAGGTATGCTTCACCGCAGCGAGCAGGTCGCCACCTGCATCCAGGTAGTGGTGTACCTGGTGAACAATAACCTCGGTATCCGTATCCGAACTAAACGTATAGTGCTGTGTTTTCTGGGCGCGACGCAGGCTTTCGTGGTTCTCGATAATGCCATTGTGGACGATCGCCACCCGGTGGCGGCAGATGTGCGGGTGCGCATTGCTTTCGCTGGGCTTGCCGTGCGTTGCCCAGCGCGTGTGTGCAATTCCGGTAGTACCGCTGACCGGGTCCGCTTCGAGCGCCTGCGCCAGTTCGGCAACCTTGCCGATGGTGCGCAGTCGATCAAGTTGCGCACGCCCGTTCAACACGGCCAGGCCAGCAGAGTCGTAACCGCGGTATTCCAGTCGCCGCAGCCCCTCCAGCAGGATGGGCGAGACATCTCGTTGCGCAACAGCTCCGACGATTCCACACATAATGCGTTATAACTTCCCTGAAATGGTGTGTCTGGTAGCGGCCGCGCTCATCGCTGCTTGATCTGTCAGGTCCGGCCCTTGACCGGCCGCTTCCAGCCGCTGACAGTCTGCTGCCTGGCACGGCTCAACGTCAGTTCGTTTTCCGGCACGTCGCGGACGATGGTGGAGCCGGCGCCGATGGTGGCACCATCCCCGACCTTCACCGGTGCGACCAGCTGGGTATCCGAACCGACAAACACGTTGTCGCCAATCTCGGTCAGGTGCTTGTGGGCACCGTCATAGTTGCAGGTGATGGTACCTGCACCGATATTCACTCCGCTACCCATCCGGGTATCACCGATATAACTGAGGTGGTTGATCTTCGAACCACGCGCGATGGCGGATTTCTTGATTTCTACAAAGTTACCGACGTGGACCTGTTCGGCAAGTTTTGTTTCCGGGCGAATACGCGCAAAGGGACCGATGCGACAACGCGCGCCGATCTCGCCCTCCTCGATCACGCAGTGCGCGAAAACCCCGACGTCATCGCCGATAGTCGCATTGCGGATCACACAACCCGGGCCGATGTTGACGCGCTCGCCGATAACAACCCGGCCTTCGAGCACAACGTTGATATCGATATAACAATCCTGACCCACGCTGATGTCGCCGCGGATATCGAGTCGCGCGGGGTCTGCGAGCGTAACGCCGTTACGCATTAACGCCTCGGCCTGCAGTCGCTGCCAGACCCGTTCCAGGTGTGCCAGCTGCACGCGATCGTTGACGCCGAGAATTTCGTATTCATGCGCCGCACGGATACTTTCCACCGGCACACCGTCGGTCACTGCCATGGCGATAATGTCGGTGAGGTAATATTCACCCTGCGCGTTGCTGTTATCGAGACGCTCGAGCCAGCCGCGCAAACAGCCAGCCGGCGCAGCAAGGAAGCCGCTGTTGATTTCGCGGATGTCGAGCTGTGTCTCGCTGGCGTCCTTCTGTTCGACAATGCCGACCAGGCGACCGCTTTCATCGCGCAACATGCGGCCGTAGCCGTGCGGGTTATCGAGTTCTGCGGTCAAAACCGCGAGCTGGCCGGCATCGGCTTTTTCGACCAGCGCCGCGAGCGTATCCGCCTGTATCAAAGGAACATCGCCGTACAGTACCAGTACCGTGTCCTCGGCCGGGATCGACGGCATGGCCTGGTTGACCGCGTGGCCGGTACCCAGCTGGCGGTCCTGCAGTACCCATTCGACGGCCTCCTCCGCTAGCACTTCCCTGACCTGTTCACCGCCGTGGCCGTAAACGACGGTAATACGCGCCGGATCGAGTTGCCGGGCCGTGCGAATTACGTGCTTCAACAGCGGGATACCGCCAAGCGGGTGCAGGACCTTGGGCAGTGCAGAGCGCATGCGCGTGCCCTGGCCGGCGGCGAGGATGATGATACTGAGGCTCATAATGAAACTGGAAAATCCGTTCAGGCCATGATGGACTCAATGATACGGCATTCCCGGGGGAAAACTGAAATCGCGTTCAGTGCAGGACGGGGCTGGACACGCCCTTCTTCATTTCTTCTTCCGTGGCGTCACGGATATCGGTGACAGTCACCGAATAGGTCAGGGTCTTGCCGGCGAACGGGTGGTTTCCGTCCACGGTCAGCTTGTCGCCCTCGATTTTGGACACAACGAACGAACGTTTCTCGCCGCGATCGTTCTGCATCTCCACCTCGGCACCGATATGGCGGAATTCCGGTGGCACATTGTTGATGTCATCGACAAAGGTGAGGTTCGGGTCGTGGGGACCGAACGCCTTTTCCGGTGGTAAGACCACCTCGATGGTATCGCCGATGCCGTGACCTTCCAGTGCCGCCTCGACTTCCGGGAACATCTGGTTCACACCGCCGTGCGCGTAGTACAGCGGGATATCCGATTGTTCGAGTATTTCTCCGGTATCGGCAACGATGGAATAGGTAATCGCAACCACCTTGCCCTGACTCACCACGGGTTCTGTCATAGCGTGCGGCCGGCTCAGATGCCGGTTTTCTCCCGAAGTTTCTTGATGGTACGCAGCTGGGCCATCGCTTCGGCCAGTTCGACCTTGGCCTTGGCAAAATCGAACTCGCTCTTCCTGTCCTTCATCGCCCGCTCTGCGTGTTCCTTCGCCTTCAACGCTGCGGCTTCGTCGAGATCTTTTGCGCGCACTGCGGTATCTGCAAGCACAGTCACCACATGTGGTTGAACTTCCAGCATGCCCCCGGAGACGTAGAAGAACTGTTCTTCCTCGCCTTCGCGCTGGACACGGACTTCACCAGGTTTCAGACGTGTCAACAGTGGGGTATGGCGGGGCGCAATGCCCACCTCGCCCATCTCGGCGGGTGCGAACACCATGTTGGCCGTGCCAGAGAAGATTTCCTCCTCGGCGCTGACAATATCCACATGAAGCGTCATAGCCATATTCTAGCCCTCAAGGTGCCTTACAGCGACTTGGCTTTTTCGACAGCTTCGTCAATGGTGCCAACCATGTAGAAGGCCTGCTCCGGCAGGTCGTCGTAATCGCCATTGACGATGCCCTTGAACGCCGCGATGGTGTCCTTGAGCGAAACGTACTTGCCCTGCGCGCCGGTGAAGGTTTCCGCCACGAAGAACGGCTGGGACAGGAAGCGCTGGACCTTTCGCGCACGGGCCACGACCTGCTTGTCTTCTTCCGACAGCTCGTCCATGCCAAGGATGGCGATGATGTCGCGCAATTCCTTGTAGCGTTGCAGGGTGCCCTGCACCGCGCGCGCAGTGTCATAATGCTCATGACCCACCACCAGCGGGTCGAGCTGCCGGGAGGTGGAATCGAGCGGATCCACGGCCGGGTAGATACCCAGCTCGGCAACCTGGCGCGACAACACGAGGGTGGCGTCCAGATGTGCGAAGGTGGTAGCCGGGGACGGGTCGGTGAGATCGTCCGCGGGCACGTACACGGCCTGGAAAGAGGTAATGGAACCGGTTTTTGTGGAAGTGATGCGTTCCTGCAGGACGCCCATTTCCTCGGCCAGCGTCGGCTGGTAACCCACCGCTGACGGCATACGACCGAGCAGTGCGGATACCTCGGTGCCGGCCAGGGTGTAACGGTAGATGTTATCGATGAACATCAACACGTCACGGCCCTCGTCGCGGAAGTTCTCCGCAATCGTCAGACCGGTCAGCGCCACACGCAGGCGGTTGCCGGGTGGCTCGTTCATCTGGCCGTAAACCAGCGCCACTTTTTCAAGCACGTTGGCTTCCTTCATTTCGTAGTAGAAGTCGTTACCTTCTCGGGTACGCTCACCGACACCGGCGAACACGGAGAAACCGGAGTGCTCGATCGCGATGTTACGAATCAGCTCCATCAGGGTAACCGTCTTGCCCACGCCGGCGCCGCCGAACAGGCCGATCTTGCCACCCTTCGAAATCGGCATGATCAGGTCGATAACCTTGATGCCGGTTTCCAGAATTTCGACACTGGCCGCCTGATCCTCGTAACTGGGAGGGTTACGGTGAATCGGCATGCGCTTGTCTGCCTCGACCGGGCCGGCATTGTCAATAGGTCTGCCGAGCACGTCCATCACGCGCCCCAACGTACCCTGTCCGACCGGCACGGAGATCGGTGATCCGGTGTTGACGACTTCGATGCCGCGCTTGACGCCGTCGGTGGAGCCCATGGCGATAGTGCGTACCACGCCGTCGCCCAGCTGTGCCTGGACTTCCAGCGTCAGCCCCGCTTCATCGACCTTGAGCGCATCGTAGACCCTGGGCACGGCGTCGCGCGGGAACTCCACGTCAATCACAGCACCAATGATTTCAACAATGTTTCCGGAACTCATGATGAAGTCCTCTGTAAATTAAATTCTGTAAACCTAGACGGCCGCGGCACCAGCCACGATTTCCGACAGTTCCTGGGTAATCGCCGCCTGGCGGGCCTTGTTGTAAACCAGTTGCAGGCCATCGATCAGTTCGCCGGCGTTGTCCGAGGCCGCCTTCATGGCCACCATGCGCGCCGCCATTTCACAGGCGATGTTTTCCACCACACCCTGGTAAACCAGTGATTCGATATAGCGCATCAACAACTGGTTCATGACATCCTTGGCATCGGGCTCGTAAATATAGTCCCAGTGATGCTTCAGTTCCTCGTCGCTGTCGTCGCCGACTACCGGCAGCAACTGCTCGACCTGCGGCGCCTGGGTCATGGTGTTCACGAACTCGTTGCTGGCCAGATACAGGCGGTCGATCCTGCCTTCATCGTAGGCATCCAGCATCACCTTCACCGAACCGATCAGCGTTTCGATGCCGGGGGCATCACCGAGATGTGCACTCTCGCACACGACGTTGCCACCGAAGCGACTGAAAAAGCTCTTCGCCTTGGTGCCGATGACCGCCAGATCGATTTCGAGGTTCTGTTCCTGCCATTCGGACATGGCGCGTACGGCCTGCTTGAACAGGTTCACGTTCAGACCGCCACACAGACCGCGATCGGTCGAGATCACGACCAGCCCGACCCGCTTTGGCTCCCGCTCGATGAGGTAGGGGTGCCGGTATTCCGGATGCGCCTTGCCCAGGTGTGCAACCACGGTGCGCATCTTCGCCGCGTAGGGGCGGCTCGCTCTCATGCGCTCCTGCGCCCTGCGCATTTTGCTCGCCGCGACCATTTCCATGGCTTTGGTGATCTTCTGCGTGTTCTGGATGCTCTTGATCTGGGTGCGTATTTCTTTCGCGCCAGCCATAGCCTGATTCCCGAGGTTGGTTAATAAGCGCCGTTGGCGACGAAGTCTTCAACGATGGCGCGCAGCTTGGCTTCCACTTCATCGTTGTAATCCGGGTTGGCGTTGATGGCGTCCATGTCAGCACCGTAGTTGGACTTGAAGTGATCCAGCAGCGCATCTTCGAACGCCACGATACGGTTGACGTCGACATCGTCCAGGTAGCCTTCGTTGGCCGCGAACAGGGACAACGCCATTTCTGCAATCGACAGGGGCGCGTACTGGCCCTGCTTCATCAGTTCGGTCACACGCTGACCGCGTTCCAGCTGCTTGCGCGTGGCCTCGTCCAGGTCGGAGGCAAACTGCGCGAACGCCGCCAGTTCACGATACTGCGCCAGTGCCAGTCGCACACCGCCGCCGAGCTTCTTGATGATCTTGGTCTGCGCCGCACCACCGACTCGCGATACCGACAGACCGGCGTTGATAGCGGGACGGATACCGGCGTTGAACAGATCGGATTCAAGGAAGATCTGACCGTCGGTGATGGAGATAACGTTGGTCGGAACGAAGGCCGATACGTCACCCGCTTGGGTTTCGATGATCGGCAGCGCAGTCAGCGAACCGGTCTTGCCCTTGACTTCGCCGTTGGTCATCTTCTCCACATAGTCGGCATTGACGCGCGCGGCGCGTTCCAGCAGACGGGAGTGCAGATAGAACACGTCACCGGGGTAGGCTTCACGACCCGGCGGACGACGCAGCAACAGGGAAACCTGGCGGTAGGCCCAGGCCTGCTTGGTGAGGTCATCGTAGATGATCAGTGCGTTTTCACCGCGATCGCGGAAGTACTCGCCCATGGCGCAACCGGCGTAAGGGGCAATGTACTGCATGGCGGCCGATTCGGCGGCGCCGGCGGAGACGACGATGGTGTGATCCATGGCACCGTGCTCCTCCAGCTTGCGCACCACGGAGGCAACCGAAGAGTTTTTCTGCCCGACGGCAACGTAGATACACTTAACGCCGGTGCCCTTCTGGTTGATGATGGCGTCGATCGCCACCGCAGTCTTGCCGGTCTGGCGGTCACCGATGATCAACTCACGCTGGCCGCGGCCGACCGGCACCATGGCGTCGATAGCCTTGAGGCCGGTCTGTACCGGCTCGTCCACTGACTGGCGTTCGATAACGCCCGGTGCGATCTTTTCAATCGGTGAGCTAAGGTCACTTTCGATCGGGCCCTTGCCGTCGATGGCCATGCCCAGAGAGTTGACGACGCGGCCCAGCAGGGGCTCGCCGACCGGCACTTCCAGTATACGCCCGGTGCAGCGAACCTTGTCGCCTTCGGACACCGACTTGTAGTCGCCGAGAATAACGGCGCCGACCGAGTCGCGTTCGAGGTTCAGCGCCAGGCCGAACAGGTTATTGCCGAAATCGATCATTTCGCCCTGCATGACATCGGCAAGGCCGTGAATACGGCAGATACCGTCAGTCAGACTGACGATGGTACCTTCACTGCGCGCTTCGGAGGTGGGTTCGAAACCCTCGATACGCTTTTTGATCAGATCACTAATCTCAGATGGATTCAGTTGCATTACTTGCGTCCTCTACTTAGTGAACCAGGGCGTTGGAGAGTTGCCGCAGATATTCGACAGCCGACCCGTCAATTACCAGGTCGCCTGCGCGGATCACTGCACCACCCACCAGGTCTTCGTTCACGGAACAATTCAGTTGCACGTCGCGGCCGAGACGCTGTTTCAGCGCATTGGCGATTGCTGTCTTCTGCTCTTCACTGAGGGGCTGAGCGGACAGCACCTCGGCTTTTACCTTGCCTTCCGCTTCATCGCGGAACTGCCGGTAAAGCGCCTCGATCATCGGCAGCTGGTCGAGTCGACCATTTTCCGCCAGGATCTTCAGCAGGTTGACAGCGCCTTCGCCGATATCTTCGCCGCAGGCACGGATCATCAGTTGGGCCGCATCGTCACGGGTCAGTCGCGGATTGTCGAGCATGGCGCGCATGGTGTCGTTGCTCGCCACCGCTGCCATCAGCGCCAGCTGATCAGACCACCGGGCCAGTTCGCCCCGGCTGCTGGCGAGCTCGAACACGGCCCGGGCATAGGGTCGCGCCAGCGCCGCATCGCCACCGATATCCTCGATGTCTTGAGTTGGGGTATCTGTCATCGCCTGCACCTAGATCCGGGCGACCAGATCTTTGATCAGCTCGTCGTTGGCCGTCGCATCCAGCTCGCGCTTGAGGATACGGCCAGCGCCGGCTGTGGCGATTTCCACCACCTTGCCACGCAATGCTTCGCGGGCACGGTTCACTTCCAGATCAATTTCGGCCTGGGCAGCCGCCTTCAGGCGGTTGCCTTCCTCGATCGCGTCGGCTTTCGCCTCCTCGACGATTTCCGCCGCACGCTTCTCGGCCCGATGGATGACTTCAGCCGCCTGTTGCTTGGCTTCGTGCAGGACTTCGGTCGCTTTCTGCTGCGCCAGTTCCTGCTCGTGCTTGCCGCGATCGGCCGCGGCCAGGCCTTCAGCGATCTTTTCCTTACGCTCGGTCAGAGCGGTCATGATCGGCGGCCACACAAACTTCATGCAGAACCACACGAACACCAGGAAAGTGATGCTTTGCCCGATCAATGTCGCGTTGAAATTCATGGTTGCACCTCGTGCAATTCAGTGGATAAAACGGGGTTACAGATTGTTTTATCCGCCAACCACAGCGAACATGACGTACAGTGCCAGACCCACAGCGATCATCGGCACGGCGTCGACCAGACCCATAACGATGAAGAACTGGGTGCGCAGCATCGGGATCAGTTCCGGCTGACGCGCAGCGCCTTCGAGGAAGCGGCCACCCAGGATACCGATACCAACTGCAGCGCCGAGTGCGCCCAGACCCATCATCAGTGCGCCGGCAATGTAGAGCAGTGCGTTTTCCATTGTGTGTCTCCTGAAAGTTTAAGTTGAATAGTCAATTATAAAAGTGAATCAGTGGTGTTCCTGGCTCGCCATGTCCAGGTAAACAATCGTCAGGGTCATGAAGATGAATGCCTGAAGGGTAATGATCAGAATATGGAAAATGGCCCAGCCGAGCTGCAGCACGCCGCCAAAGATGCCCAGCGTCACGCCGCCGCTGTACATCAGGGCGATCAGAATGAAGATCATTTCGCCGGCGTACATGTTGCCGAACAGTCGCAGCGACAATGAAACCGGCTTGGAAATCAGGTTGATGCCTTCGAGCAGGAAGTTCACCGGAATAAACAGTGCCTGCACGAGCTTGTTCTCGGCCTGAAACGGCATCATGGTCAGTTCACCGACAAATCCACCCACGCCCTTCATCTTGATGCTGTAGTAGAGCACCAGCACGAACACGGACAGCGACAGGCCAAACGTGATATTGGGATCCGTTGACGGCACGATTTTGAGCTTCTCCACCCCCACCAGGCCCGCCAGCGTGGGCAGCCAGTCGATGGCGATCAGGTCCATGAAGTTCATCAGGAAAATCCACACGAAGATGGTCAGCGCCAGCGGGGCAATCAGATCGTTCTTGCCGGCGAAGGAGCCCCGCACCGATTCATCGATGAACTCGACGATCCATTCGACGAAATTCTGCCAGCCACTGGGCGCATCGGCGCTCGCGGTCCTGGCGGCGAGACGGAAAGCCCACAGAAACAATACGCCCAGCCCGATGGAGAACAACATGCTGTCGACATTGATCGCCCAGAAACCCATCTCGGCAGCGTCCGCCATACTGTGAGCAAAGCCCCAACTTCCGTCCGGGTGCTGGCCGTAGGTCAGGTTGGTCAGGTGGTGCTTGATGTATTCTGCGGATGTTTCTGGCGCTGTGGACATGTGTCTACTTCTGCTGTGTTAGTTGTTGCGTTCCGAAAAAAATCATGACCAGCTGACCGACGATAAAACCGGTCATTACCGCCAGCGGGTCGAGCCGCCCCGTTCCCATCACCAGCGCGAACAGTCCGGCGACTATCACGAACCGCTGCACCACACATATATATAGGGCCGCCAGGCTCTGTTGTGGCGAGCGCTCCGGCGCCTGCGCGTCGCGACGTGCGCAACGGGCAGCCAGGAGTGCATTCCCCGCTGCGATACCGCCACCACAACCTACGGAAATGGCGGACAAACTATCAAATATGACCAGAAACAAGGCCGACGTGGCTGACACCAGTAGCAGCTGGTACAGCAACAGCCTGCGGATCCCATTTTCCAACGGTACTCGGCTCGACTTCGCCCGGCATCAACCGGGACATCGCACCATCGCCGGCAGCGGCGATGTGAGGCGGGCGCGATTATAAGGATCGTCGATGGGTGGGGTCAACAATTTATATATCCGTTGTGGATATCCGCATAATCCCTATTGGATATGTTCGAGGATGCCATCGAGCTCATCGAGGCTGTTGTAGCTGATCACCAGCTTGCCTTTCCCCTTTGCGCCGGACTGCACCCTCACCGGCGCACCGATACGATCCGACAAATCCTGTTCCAGTCGCACCAGGTCGGGGTCGCGGCGCGGCGTAGCGGACCCGACCGAATCGCCCTCGGCCAGCAGATGCTTGACCAGGCGCTCGGTGGCACGTGCCGACAGACCCTTGTCGACCACCTGGTGCGCTGCTTCGGCCTGGCGGTGTCCGGACAGCGCCAGCAGGGCGCGCGCATGGCCCATTTCCAGTTCGCCGCGCTCGACCATGCCGGTCGCGACGTCGCCCAGTTCCAGCAGGCGCAGCAGGTTCGATACCGCGGTACGGGAACGGCCAACGGCTTCGGCTGCCTGCTGGTGGGTCATTTCAAACTCGTCGATCAGGCGCTGCAGGGCGCGCGCCTCTTCCAGCGGATTGAGGTCCTCGCGCTGGATATTCTCAATGAGCGCCACCGCAATGGCGGCACGATCGTCCATGTCGCGCACCACCACAGGCACTTCCTGTAAACCGGCCAGCTGGGCGGCGCGCCAGCGACGCTCGCCGGCGATAATCTCATAGCGCCCCTTGCTGACGGAACGCACCAGAATCGGCTGCACCACGCCCTGCTGGCGGATGGAATCGGCCAGATCCTCCAGACTTTCGTTGTGCATATCGACGCGCGGCTGGTACTTGCCGCGCTCCAGCATTTCAACGCCCAGCATACGCAGGGTGTCCGTTTCGTCGACCGTTGTAACGCTCGCTGTCCGGGTGGACGCCGGGGCGGCGGGTGCCGTCGCGCCACGCGAAGATCCCAGCAGGGCGTCGAGCCCGCGTCCCAGTCCTCGTTTTTTTGCTGCCATGGTGTTGCGTCGGGGTATTTGCGGAAAAGTGGAACACTAACGGAAAAGCGCCTGACGCACTAGCCCGACGTGGAACTGATTAGCCGGTTTCGGCGCCCACGCCGGGCTGGGGACCGGCGTCCGGCTGCGCCGGGCGGGTCTCCTGCTCGCGTCGCAGCAGTTCACCGGCCAGCGCCAGGTAGGCGATGGCACCGCGCGAGGTGCGATCGTATTTAATGATAGGGGCGCCATGGCTGGGGGCCTCGGCGAGGCGCACGTTGCGCGGGATGATAGTGCGGTAGACCTTGTCGCCGAAATGCTCCAGCAACTGTTCCGAGACCTCGTTGGCCAGATTGTTGCGCGCGTCGAACATGGTGCGCAGCAATCCCTCGATCTCCAGCGTCGGGTTGACGGCTTCGCGGATCTGCTCGATGGTTTCGACCAGCGCACTCAGTCCTTCCAGCGCGTAGTACTCGCACTGGATGGGGATGAACACCGCGTCAGCGGCGGTCAGCGCGTTGAGGGTCAGCATGTTCAGCGACGGCGGGCAGTCGATGAGAACGTAGTCGTAGCGGTCCCGCACCGGCTCGATGCGCTGCTGCAGGCGCGCCTCGCGCGACTCGACTTGCATCAGTTGCACCTCGGCCGCGGTCAGGTCGCTGTTACCGGGCAGCAGGTGGTAACCGGCCGCCTCGGCGTCAATGATCAGCTGTTCGACAGGCGTGTCTTCCAGCAGCAGATGGTAACCGGTCAATTCCAGCGCGTGTTTGTCCACGCCGCTGCCCATGGTGGCGTTGCCTTGCGGGTCGAAGTCGACCAGCAGCACCTTGCGGTGGGTGGCTGCCAGCGAGGCGGCCAGGTTGACGCAGGTGGTGGTCTTGCCGACGCCGCCTTTCTGGTTGGTAATGGCAATGATGCGACCCATCGTGTCTCAGTCCGTCAGTTGGTTGTTGTCCAGTATCAGCAGATGCCGCTCGGCATCCAGCCCCGCTATCCGCAGCGGTTCGATGCGCACACTGCCAGCGTGTTCAAAATCGTCCAGTTCCGCGCCGGGTCGCGTACCCTTCATGAACAGCCAGCGGCCATCCTCGCGCACCAGGTGGCGGGTCATCCGGTACAGTTCCGACAGGCTCGACACCGCGCGGCTGACCACCATAGCAAACGGTTGCGCCGGCTGATACGCCTCCATGCGCGCGTGAACCGCGGTAACCCGGTCCAGCCCCAGTTCGGCGGCGGCCTGGCGCACGAACCGCAGCTTCTTGTCGCTGGAATCCAGCAACGTCATGGCCAGTTCCGGCCGCGCTATGGCCAGCGGCAGGCCGGGCAGGCCCGCACCGGTACCGACATCCAGCAGACTGTCACCCTGCAGGTGCGGCAGCACCGCCAGACTGTCAAGAATATGCCGCGTCACCATGTCGCGCGGATCGCGCACCGCGGTGAGATTGTAGACCCGGTTCCACTTCGCCAGCAGACCGATCAGAGTGGCAAGTCGATGCACCTGTGTGGCGTCGAGCGACAGTTGCATGGCCTCCACGCCCTGAGTAATCGCGGATTCTATCGCCGGACCAGCGCCGGGGATGTCGTGACGGGCAGCAGTCATCAGGCCGACTTGCGCGCCAGCCCGGTTTTTTTCAGGTGGACGAGTAACAGCGAGACCGCGGCCGGCGTAACACCGGGTATGCGCGCCGCCTGGCCGATGGTCTCCGGGCGCACCGCGAGCAGTTTTTCTCGTACTTCGGAGGACAGACCACGGACTTGCAGGTAGTCGAAATTCTCCGGCAACGGCTTGTGTTCGTGGCGTTGCTGGCGCGCGATCTCTTCGCGCTGGCGTTCGATGTAACCCTGGTATTTGGCCTGGATTTCGACCTGCTCAGCTACTGGGCCAGTGGTGCCCGGCCCGATGCCATCGAGCTGCATCAGCGTGGCGTAATCCAGTTGCGGACGGCGCAACAAATCGTCGATGCGCTGTTCGCTGTTGAGCTGTTCGCCACTGAGCTGCGCAAGCCGGGTTGCCTGCGACGTGTCGGGACGTACCCAAAGGTCGTGCAGGCGTCGCTGTTCGTGGTCGATGGCGTCACGCTTGCGCGTGAAGGCCTGCCAGCGCGCTTCATCGACCAGCCCCATGCGGAAGCCAGTCTCGGTCAGGCGCAGGTCAGCGTTGTCCTCGCGCAGCAACAGGCGGTATTCGGCGCGACTGGTAAACATCCGGTAGGGCTCGCGGGTGCCGCGGGTAATCAGGTCGTCGATCAGTACCCCGATATAGGCCTCGTCGCGACGCGGACACCAGCCTTCCTCGCCGCGCGCGAGGCGCGCGGCGTTAAGACCCGCGACCAGCCCCTGGGCGGCAGCCTCTTCGTAACCGGTGGTGCCGTTGATCTGCCCGGCGAAAAACAGGCCGGCAATGAATTTTGTTTCCAGCGAGGCTCTCAGGTCCCGCGGGTCGAAGAAATCGTACTCTATGGCGTAGCCGGGGCGTGTAATGTGGGCGTTTTCAAAACCGGGGATCGCGTGCACCAGCGCTTGCTGCACGTCGAAGGGCAGGCTGGTGGAAATACCGTTCGGGTACACCTCATGGGTATCCAGCCCTTCCGGCTCGATGAAAATCTGGTGCGAGTTCCTGTCGGCGAACCGCACCACCTTGTCCTCGATGGACGGGCAATAACGTGGCCCGGTGCCTTCGATAACACCCGAATACATCGGCGAGCGGTCGAGGCCGGCGCGGATAATGTCGTGCGCCTCCTCACTGGTATAAGTTATATGGCAACTGACCTGGCGCGGATGCTCGCTGCTGTCGGACAGGAACGAAAACGCCGGAACCGGATTATCGCCCGGCTGTTCGCTGAGCTGGCTGTAATCGATGCTGCGCCCGTCGATGCGCGGCGGCGTGCCGGTCTTCAGGCGCTCCACCCGGAACGGCAACCCGCGCAGGCGCTGCGCCAGTGCATTGGCCGGCGGGTCGCCGGCACGGCCACCCTGATAGTTCGACAGGCCGATATGGATGCGCCCACCCAGGAAGGTGCCGACGGTGAGCACCACGGCATCGGCGCTGAACTTCAGCCCCATCTGGGTCACCACGCCGGTCACCCGGTCGCCTTCTACGATCAGGTCATCGACGGCTTGCTGGAACAGCGACAGGTTAGGCTGGTTCTCCAGTACGTGTCGAATGGCGCGCCGATACAGTTGCCGGTCGGCCTGGCAGCGGGTGGCACGCACCGCCGGGCCCTTGCTGGCGTTGAGGCGGCGGAACTGGATGCCGGCACGGTCGGCGGCCCGGCCCATCTCACCACCCAGCGCGTCGATTTCCTTCACCAGGTGGCCCTTGCCAATGCCGCCGATAGCCGGGTTGCAGCTCATCTGGCCCAGGGTTTCGATATTGTGGGTCAGCAACAGGGTACGGGCACCGGTGCGCGCCGCGGCAAGGGCTGCCTCGGTACCGGCGTGGCCGCCGCCGACCACGATCACCTGGAAGTGTTGCGGGTTTGTCATGACGCGCTGAGAATCGAATAAACGGGCAGCCGATTGTACCGCAGATCGTGGGAAGACGCCCTGTGCGGCAAGACCCGTGGTTCCCGCTTCGGGCGCTCGCAGTGAGACTGCTGCGCCAGACTCGAAACGACATGTGAATAGCCACTAATCATGGTGGATCTAATTATAGATACCTCTGTATATTTCTATTTACATGTTTTATTGTGCAATAACAATGTGTTGTCAATAGCGTTCAGGACACCACGAGTGACGACCTCCTTACAGTAACAGCGAGAGACTCGCTCGAAGGCGGCTGCCGTCAACCGTTTTCGCTGCACTGCGGAACCCGCTAACTGGCGGATTCGGGCAGCAAGGCCGGCTGCGTCGTCAACATCGAAGAACAGTGCTTCAACGTCTTCGGCAAACATGGCGCGGTGTCCGCTTGCGCGTGACAACACCAGCGGCGTACCCGACGCCGCGCCCTGCAGCGGCGTTAACCCGAACGCATCGGAGCGCGCCGGCACACACAACATATCCACTTCCGAGAAAAAATCCTGTACGGATTCCGGAGGGATCCAGCCACCGACCTCGACCTGATCATCGAGGCCCAGCACTTGTATCCGCTCGCGCAAATGTCCTTCCTGCTCTCCCGCCCCCGCCAGTCGCGCCTGAAATGACACCCCCTGTCCTGCCAGCAGGCCCAGCGCTTCGACAAATACGTCGAACCCTTTCACTGCATCAAAGCGGCCCAGTGCCCCGACAATCGGCGGCTCCCGCAGGGTCGGCTGCGGCGGGCCGGCGGCACCGGGAAGCTCGATGTAATTGGGAACCACATAGACCGGTTTGCGGCCGGCCGCCGGTTCGGCGCGGATGACGTCACGCAGCGCATTGGTCAGCGCAATCACGGCATCCGCCCGGAGCAACCGACTGACCCTGGTGCTGTGCGTCACCGCCAGCACCGGGGCCGTGCTGCCCAACGCACGCTTCAGCAATGCGACGGAGCGGCTGCAGTGGGCCAGCGCAATGGCCGGACGACGGGGTCGCAGTCGTCGCGCCAGCCGCCAGGCGGCCAGCCAGTCGTAATGCCCGTGGTTGTGTACCCGCTGGATTTCAATGCCGGCAGGTATTCCCGGCAAGGTGTCAGGCAAGGCGTCACTGAGCAGCAACAGCACGTCATGACCCTGCCGTTGCATCAGGCGGCTGTAGTCACATACTACCTGCCACCGTCCACCGGTGGCGTCTCCAAGTACGCTGTTTATGATGAGCACCCGAACAGACTCCCTTCAACAACCGCTGTACATCGTAAACGATTATCAGGGGGTGGCGGCAGCAGGGTAAACCGCGATCGTTCCCGGGTCCGTGAAGACCCTGCTTGCGCAGGACGCTACCGCGCCATGCCGGGCAAGGCTACGTTCGGCGTGGTCAGGGCCTGGTCGCCGCACTGCTGAACGCGCGCAGCGCCTTGCGCATCTTCGCCACCACGGCGTCACGGTCACCTATACCGTGCCGCTGCGCGATGTAGGCCGGGTCATTATAGGTCAGCCACACCTGCCCACTGGCATCCTGCCACGCCAGCGCCTTCATGGGCAGGTCGATTCCGGCGGTCTGTTGACTTTGCATCAACAGGGTCCCGATTTTCGGGTTACCAAAAATCAACAATTCAGTTGGGCGCAGTTTCCTGTTCACGCTGGCAGCACCTGCTGCATGGTCAATGCGGTTAAACACTTTCATGCCTTTGGCCCGCACTGCCCGCTCAAAACGATCCAGCGTCTGTGCGACTGTGTAGGGGCTCTTCAGCTGTATCAGTCCCTCATCAGCTCCTGCAACGGCCGCCAGGAACAGCGTCAGAAATAGTGTCAGTACGGTACGTTTCATTCCCGTCCCCCGCCACATAACGCCTCAACGACCTTGTGTCCCCCGCACTTGCCGTCTTTCACCTTTGAGGGGTCCTTGTGGCTGCTGCCGATCTGGTAAATACCACAGACGGCTTCGCCGACGGTCTTGCTGCCACACTTGCCTTCACTACGCCTCCCTTCATCGTGTTTTGCCTTGTTCCCGTTGTCAGCTTCGCCCAGCATGTAACCGCCGGGCAGATCTGCGGACGCGAAGGGGTTACCGTCCGCATGTGTCATGCCGCTGGCCAACGCGAGCGAGCCCGCCAGCAACGTACCGGCAGCGGCCTGTATCGACAGGCCCTTTTTCGAGTCAGTTACCATTGGAACACCTCCCTGATGAGTCCTTCTCAATGATTGACGATAATTCTCAGGCGGCGCAGAAATGCAGCGGCGACGCGTGGGTCGGTTTTATGATTTTCCCAGGCCAACAGTGTCTGGGAGGAGTCAGGTGTCTGGTCGATCTGTTCCTGAAAACCGATGTGATAGGCACGCACCAGTGTCTTGTCCCCGTTGCCAGTGCCAATCAATACCAGCTGGAAACGATGGCGCTGCGGCCCGCTGCCACGCCAGTCGAATGCCCAGCCACTGTCGTCGTCGGAATGGATTCGTAGCTGCTGACTCTTTTTGTCGTAATTGGCATAGACCCAACCGGTAACGACCATCAGCTGGCTTTTGTCTGCCGTCTCAATGTCGACCTTCAAGTCCTCGAGGGCCAGCAACAGCGCGCTCCACACAGCGTCCACGGGGGAATCCACCAGCAGGCCCGTCGCGGTCACCGGCGCCGGGCGGGGTCCGGTCGTTGTCGGCGGCTCTGTCTGTACCGGAACTGAAGCGGCGGGAGTCCTGACTGGTGGTGGCGGCACGACCGGCAGAGAGATTGCGGCTTTACCGGCGGCCTGTTGACCAGCTGCGGGTTGTGCCGTCACTGCAGCGCCAGGGCCGGACGTTGGTGGTTTCGTGGCCGGCCGGGGTAACACCGTAACGGACTGGAGCGACATCACGACTTCATAGTCTCCTTGCAGGCGTCTGCCGAAGGTGAAGGCTGCGCCAGCCTGCAGCGGAAAATCCCGCCACTCCATCCACAAGTACTCGCTGTCCGGCGCGATATCGACCTGTTTCTGACGGGCGGCATCACTGATCCTGAATTCAGTCGGGCTGTCTGCCCCATCATTGACGAGTTCGAAACGAAACCGGTGACGCTCGGTGGTACCCTGCGAACCGAGGTGGGGGGGCTTGCTGTGGCCGGTGTTGGCCGTAGCATCATACTCCCAGACAACCCAATCCGTCAGCAGGGTTGGTGCTTCGTCGTCTGTCTCGGTAAAGCCGATTCCCAGACGTTGCAGGGAGCGCTTCAATACCTGCCAGGCTTGCGGGTGGGGAAGGGATATTCTCCAGATCGCGCCCTCCGCGGTTTCCCGGACCTCCGTGGAAACGCCGGAATAGATTTTTTCCGCATCCGGAATGATGACACCAGGATTCTGCTCTGGCCTGGCAGCAAACCCGGGTTCGGCCAAACCCAGCGCCAACCATAAGACGGTCAGTATCCACACGCCGCTGGTCAGTAATTTTTCAGGGTATCCACTCATTGTATCTGCCACTCTGTCTTCAAGCGGTCAGGATACCTGAAACTGGACGATATAGTTTCCAACCTGCATCCCCTCCTGCCGGATTACTATGATCCGCAAGCAACAAGAGGCCCTTACGGACCCCTTGCTGCAATCACGTGCCTTATTGATTACCGGTCAGCGCAACAGAACGTTCTTGTAGATGAAGGTCACCTGCAAGCCAATCCGCTGGTCGATCTGTTCCAGCACCGCGTTACCATTGGTTAAATAGGGGTCAACGCGATCGTCGGCATCAAAATCCCTCCACTGGTACGTCAAGGTTGCGCGCGCTTTCTTGTGGAAGAAATACTCACCGGTCAGGGTCCAGGTCTTCCACATAACCTCCCGGAATTCATTGTTCTTATTGCGGTTGAACACATCATAACGGAGATTGATCGTCGTACGTTTCTTGAGACCAAGGTACTGGTTAATGTCGTGACCGACATCGACATACCAGCCGGTGTTTTCGCTGTTTGGCGAATACAGGATGCTGTCAAAACCACCGACAGCGTCATTGATATCTGACGATGGTGAATGCGCGCCATCGAAGGTCAGACCACGCTGCTTCTGCCACTCCGCCTCGAAACGGAACTGCCCGAGGTTTGCAAACGGCTTGTCGAAATACTCGATACCGAAGCCGTAGTATTGCTGCTTCTCCTCTTTCTGGAAACCGTTTTTGCAGACCCGGTTACCGCAACTCTGGTTGGCCGCCGCAAGGTTGAAGGGATTGGCGTCGCCACCCGCCGGCCCAACGGGCAGATTGTCCGGTTTGCCATCACCGTCCAGATCGTTGTTGAAGAGAACATTGGTATCCTGAAACCAGCCATAGATCTGAATGTCGTGCCGGCGAGGACCGCGTGTGTTGTCCAGCAATTTTGCCAGCGACAGCCAGGCGTACTTCTTGTAGTTGCCGTCCCGGTTCAACTCACCGATGGCGTCGCCATTGCCGAGGCCAAACGAATAGGTGAATTCCAGCGGGCCCCCGCCAAACATGGGATCCTTGAACTCCACCCAGTCGAAAAGCTCGATGCCGACATCACGTGCACCGTTTGCACCCGTTTCGGCTTCCGGCCAGTTATGTACGCCATTGTCGGTCGCGAAACGGCCGATGGCGTGTGCAAAAGTCGCTTCCGGCATAAAAATATGCACACGGCGCCCCGGTGTCGACTGGGACAACGCCTGTGACGTCTGCGAAAAAAGGAACTGGCCCATGCGAACCCTGACACCCAGATTCTGCAGGCCATCATCGTCCATGCCCCGCGACAGCTGATTGAACGTAATGGACGCGTCCAGCAATTTTGCGCCACCATCCGATCTCGTGATGCCGTTTTGGCCCCATTCTGTCAGGATAAAATAATCAATGTCATTGCTGATGGGGATCATGGTGCCGCGGATACCGATTCGCGCACGCCGCATGTAGAAGCTTGAGCGTGCGGTGCGGTCCGGCGGTATGGTGCCCGGCACCTGTTTGTCACCATTGGCGGCCGCAAAACCGCCTATGCCGCCCTTGATATCATCGCTGAAATCGTCAGCAAATGTCGGCTGCAGGAAACCCCATACCTGCAAGGTATGAGAGATACCGCCCGGTTCCGTGCCTCGCAGCTTGAACCAGTTGGCGGCCTGACTGGTCGTGGTTCCCATCGCCAGCATCAGTGCGAGTCCGGCGGGAATGACCTTGTGTAAAGGTTGGAGTGTTTTCAGCATAATACCCCTCCAGGTGGTGGTATCTGTTTCGTCGTTATACTTTGAATGTTCGGTTGCTTCGGTCCGAAGTCTGTCAGGGCCTGATATAGGTCCAGCCGGCTTCCTGCAACTCGGTCAGTCGCACCACGCCACCCGGCACGACCTTGGCAACTTTATTCAGGCTTGGCAGATCCCTGCCCATGGCTTTCATTGTGTTGGCACAAGCCGTAAAGGTGATACCCTGGTCCGCCATACGCTGGATGCGTTTTGCATAGGCATTTTCCTTGAACAGGGCGCGCAGGCCGGGGCCGTAGGCAACGACTTCGATGACAACTTTATCCGGACCATAGAAGTTAGCCAGGTTCTGGGCATTGTTGAGAACGAGTTTTTGTGCGAACGCATCGCCGGAAGAGATGTGAAAGACAATAAAGTGCTCGGCAAAGGGCTTGTCTTCCGGCGCCACCGGCACTTTTCCTATCCGCGGGGGATGAAACAGATCGGCTGACGCCTCTGGTTTTTTGTCGAGCGGTTCGGCTGCGAGCGGGGCCGCCCCGAGAATGGCCACGACAAGACTGATCGCGCTCAGGGAGCGCCATAAATTGAGCTTCATAATGAGATTCCTCCACCTCTCTGCTGGTTTTCGTCTAAGTAGAGACACGCGGAGAGCAAATTATTCCCAACCGGGACAAATTTTGTCGGGTTCGGATCTATCATGAGGACCAGGGTGGGTGCAGACACGCTATTGCAGGCTTCTTTACAACGCTTTCATGAATAGCGGCCTCTATAACGGGCTGTTTTGACCGCTCACGCACGATTTGACGGCCGGCCGGGCAATCGCCAGCCGCAACTTGAAATAAAAACCGCTGGCGATGAAATAAAACAGGATCCTGCTGCATCAAGGTGATATGGGACTGATTTCGTGCATAAATAGCTGTACCTCGATGCGGAAACGCATTGCCGCTTCGCGGGCGCGGCTGTATCGTGTGGCGCTGGCATGGTGTGGTGACAGCATGCTGGCTGATGATCTGGTGCAGGAAGCGCTTTCGCTGGCGTTGCAGAAGACGCACCAGCTGCGCGACCCGGAACGCCTGAACGCCTGGCTGTACAGCATTCTGAACAATCGTTGGAAGCAGTACCTGCGTAGCCGCAGGCCACACGAAGACCTCGATGATGAACGGCCCTGCGATAAACCCGGACCTGAACTGATGATCGACCGGCTTGAAATTGTCAGCCGGGTAAGGCTGGCGGTTGCCACCTTGCCGGTGGAACAGCGCCGGGTACTGGCACTGGTTGATCTGGAAGGCTTTTCCTACAACGACGTTGCGGAGATTCTGGAAATCCCCGCAGGCACAGTCATGAGCCGGCTGCACCGGGCCCGCAAGGGACTGGTCAAGCTGCTCGGGTCGGATGACACGTCGTCGGCCAAACCGGCTGGCGTGTCGCTGAGAAGAGTGAAGTGAGCAAGATGAAGACAGAAACCTGGGATGATGCGACCCTTACCGCATACATTGACGGCGAACTCGACGACGCCAGGCAAAACGCCGTGCTGGCTGCAATGGAGCACGACAAGGAATTATCCGAGCGTATCTGCTGCCTGCGCCGTACCAAGGACTGGATGCGCACCGGCTTTGGCTCAGCCGAACCACCGCAGCGCGAATTGCCGACATCACGCGTGCCCTGGCGCAGGCTGCGCAGCGGGCTGGCGGCATCGGTGATGGCCCTGGCTATCGGTATCGGCGGCGGACTACTGGGTTATGTGTGCGCGGATCGCGGCACCACGACCATGGCCGAATCCGCTGACCCCAACCGGGTCGTGCTGCATATCGGTGATTCAGACCCGCAACACTTCGGGATGCTGCTCGACTACACGGAAAAATTTCTGAAGGAACACCGCGACAAGGGCGTGCAGGTTGAGGTTGTTGCAAATGCCGGTGGACTCGACCTGCTGCGCGTTAACGCATCCCCTTACGAGGAACGGGTGAAAGCGCTCAGCAAAAAATACGACAATGTGCAGTTCATTGCCTGTATGAATGCCATTCGCAACCTCAAGAAGGCCGGCATCGATGCCACACTGATCGACGACGTGCATACCGGCGAGACGGCGGTCGATCACATCGTCAGGCGTTTGCGTGAGGGCTGGACCTACCGGAAAGTTGAATCGCTTACCGACATATAGTTTTTATGCAGTGACTCCACCATTGCCCGGGGAAACCCGGGGACATTGCCCCGCTCAAGCGGGGTTTTTATTTTCCGATACAGAAGCCGGAGAAAATTTCCCCCAGCAGATCGTCGCTGGAGAACTCGCCGGTAATGGTAGACAGCTGCTGCTGGGCAAGGCGCAGCTCCTCGGCCAGCAGTTCACCCGCTCCGTGCTCAAGGCGTGTGTCAGCAACTTTTAAATGCCGGGCGGCGTGCTGCAGGGCATCGAGGTGGCGTCGACGCGCGCTGAAGCCCCCCCCGGACGGTCCCTGGTAGCCCATCAGTTGTTTCAGGTGGTCGCGCAACGCATCCATGCCGGCACCGCTGCGGGTACTGAGCGCGATCCCGGTTGATACATCACTTGTCACAGGTCCGCTGGCGCGCCCGGTCAGATCGATCTTGGTGAAGATGCGGGTGTGCGGCAGCCGCGCGGGCAGCCGTTCCAGGATCTGCCGATCCTGTTGCGAAAATCCCCGCTGATCATCGATCACCAGCAATACACGGTCCGCCTGCTGGATCTGGTCCCAGGCTCGACGAACACCTTCCCGTTCGATGACGTCCCCGGTGTCGCGCAGACCAGCTGTGTCGATCACGTGCAGCGGCATGCCATCGATCTGGATGTGTTCGCGCAGCACGTCGCGCGTGGTGCCGGCGACGTCCGTGACAATTGCCGCCTCGCGACCGGCCAGGGCATTCAACAGACTGGATTTACCGGCATTGGGCCGGCCGGCGATCACCAGTGTCATACCGTCGCGCAGCAACTGGCCCTGGCGAGCCTGTTTGCGGACTGCCGTCAGCCGATCGACAACAGCGTCCAGCCGCTTCCGGACCTGTCCGTCGCTGAGGAAGTCGATTTCCTCGTCGGGAAAATCAATGGCAGCCTCAACGTACGTCCTGAGTTCGATCAGCGTTTCGACCAGCGCATTAACGTGACGCGAAAACTCTCCCTGCAGTGAGCGGGTCGCCGCGCGGGCGGACTGCTCGGTGTCGCTGTCGATGAGGTCGGCGATCGCTTCGGCCTGGGCCAGGTCAAGCCTGTCATTGAGAAAGGCGCGTTCGGAGAATTCGCCGGGCCGCGCGGCGCGCGCACCCAGCGAAAGTGCGCGTGCCAGCAACATATCCAGTACCACCGGACCACCGTGGGCGTGAAACTCCACGACGTGTTCACCGGTAAAGGATTTTGGTGCGGGAAAATCAAGCAGCAGGCCCTGGTCGATCTGCGCGCCTTCTCTGTCCCGAAAGACGCGCAGTTCAGCCACGCGAGGGGGGGGCAGGGGACCGGCGATCTGCTCGGCAATCGCCGCTGCATCCGGCCCGGAAAGCCGCACGATTCCAACTCCGCCGCGCCCCGGTGCGGTGGCGATGGCGGCTATGGTGTCGGCGCGCGCCTGCGGCATACCGCTGAGAATTCCGGCACTCAGGCGGCGCCCTTTTCAACCCGTTTGGTAATAATGTACTGCTGGGTGATCGACAGGGTGTTGTTGACTACCCAGTACAGCACCAGGCCGGACGGGAAGAAGGCAAAGAACACCGTGAACACCACCGGCAGGATCATCATCACCTTGGCCTGGATAGGGTCCATCGGCGCCGGGTTGAGCTTCTGCTGAATGAGCATGGTGATGCCCATCAGCAATGGCAGGATAAAGTAGGGATCGGGTGAGGAGAGGTCCTGCAGCCAGAGCATGAAAGGCGCCTGGCGCATCTCGACGCTTTCCAGCAATACCCAGTACAGGGCGATGAATACGGGAATCTGCACCAGTACCGGCAGGCAACCACCGAGCGGATTGACCTTCTCCTTTTTGTACATCTCCATCATGGCCTGGTTGAGCTTCTTCTTGTCGTCGCCGTAGCGTTCCTTGAGCGCCTTCAGGCGCGGCGCCAGCTTGCGCATGTTGGCCATGGAACGATAGCTGGTTTCAGACAGCTTGAAGAACATACCCTTGATGATCATGGTCAGGAAAATGATCGACCAGCCCCAGTTGCCGACAATGCCGTGGATTTTTTCCAGCAGCCAGTAGATCGGCTGGGCCAGCAAGGTCAGCTTTCCGTAGTCGACGGTCAGCTCCAGGCCGGGTGCGACCCTGGCCATCATGTGTTGCAGTTTCGGTCCCGCGAACATACGCACCCGGGTACTGGCCTGTTCACCCGGCGCGACGGTCAGACCGGCGTCGGAGAACCCGATCAGGTAATGTTTGTTACCGAGCGCGCGGGTATAGTAGTGAGCGGTCACTTCCGGGTCGGGAATCAGCGCGGCGAGGAAATAGTGCTGCAACATTGCGGCCCAGCCACCCTTGATGTCGCGGCTGAGGTTTTCCTCTTCCATATCGCTGAATTTTATTTTTTCATACTTGTCTTCGGGGCTGTAAATCACACCGCCGGTATAGGTATAGAGAAAACGCGATTTTTTCTGCAGCGGCGTACGCTGCAGCTGGTAGTAGGGGCGCGCACTCCAGCTTTCGCTACTCTGGTTGTCGACGTCAAAACCGACTTCCACGACATAACTGCCGCGCCGGAAACGATAGATTTTGGTGACCTGCACCCCGTTATTGTCAGTCCAGTGCAACGGCACCTCGATGACATCCGCGCCTTCCGCCAGCTGGTAACGGGTCTGGTCAGCGCTGAACAGTGCATGGTGATTCGGTTCAGCGTCGGTTTTACCGGTGCGCAAGCCGCTCTGGGCGATAAACAGCTGGGCGTCACCGCGCTCCAGCAGGCGGAACGGCGGGCTGTCCGGGTCGCGGGTTTCGGGGTATTCCAGCAGGTCTATCTCGACCAGGTCGCCACCGCGGGTATCGATCACGGCGCGATAGGTGTCGGTCAGAACCTCGACCAGCTGACCGGCGGGCAACGCCGGGGGCGTGGTCTCGGGCAGGGCGCCCGTTGTTTTCGCCGAAGTGATCTCGCTGCTCGGCATGTCATTGGCGGCGGGTTGCTGCGCCGTGCCGGAAGTGTCATTGCCCGCCGTGCCCTCCACGACCTGCTGTTCGGGCGCCGGCCCGTAATCGTCCATCCATGACTGCCACATCAGCAGAATAATGAAAGACAGGGCTATCGCCAGAAGAACGCGAGGATTATCCATGAGTATGTGTCGTTTTATGTTTGGTTGAATGCTTGCACAGGGTGTCCGGCACCGGATCGATGCCTCCCTCGTGCCACGGGTGACAGGAACCGAGTCGGCGTAACGCCAGCCAACCGCCGCGCAGCAGGCCGAATCGTTCTATCGCAGTTATCGAATAACTGGAACAGCTGGGCACGAACCGGCAATGGTTTCCCAGCCAGGGACTTACAAGGAGGCGATATGCCTTAATGAGGATCAGGGCCAGTTTGCGCATGTGAAGCGATTTTACGCCAGTGGGCTTCCAGTGACCGGAAAATTTGTTTGTTGCTAAGGGCGCTGATGCCGGGGCGTACCAGTACCACCAGATCGAAATCGCCCAGGCGCTCGCGGTTGAGCCGGAAACTCTCGCGTACCAGGCGCTTTATACGATTCCGCTTGACGGCGTTACCGGCGTTTTTTATTGACACCACAGTCCCGAGTCGTGGATGACCCAGACCATTGTGTTTCGCTAGCACGGTGATAGTTCGATCACTAACCTTGAGGTCGCACTGCCCAAATACCCGCTGGAACCCGGCAGCTGTCAGCAGACGGTAGACAGCAGGGTAGGTGGCGCGGGCGCCCGTCAAGGAAACCGGTCAGACAGAAAGACGCGCGCGACCTTTTGCCCGGCGAGCCTTAATGACAAGACGACCGTTCTTGGTGCGCATACGGGCACGGAAACCGTGTGTACGCTTGCGCTTCAAGTTGCTAGGCTGGAATGTTCTCTTCATGGCGCAAACCGTTCCCAGGAAAGGTTAAAGGCCCGTCAACGGCGGGCCAAATCAGGCCGCGCAGATTACCGGCTTTACCCTGCCCCTGTCAACCGTTAACGGGTATATTTATCTTTTCCCGGCTTGTGGATAACCCGGCGGCGTGGCGGTAAACTGAGCGGCCCGGCAGATACCGGCACACGACACGAACAGGTAAACCCCTTGCAAGGCTCCCTCTGGCAACAATGTCTTTCGCAGCTCGAAAACGAGTTGCCTGAACAGCAGTTCAATACCTGGATTCGGCCACTGCACGCGGTTGAAAAGGGTGGCAGCCTGACCTTGCTTGCGCCCAACCGTTTTGTGCTGGACTGGGTCAATGAACACTTCATGGAAAATATCCAGAACGCGGTCGGATCCCGAACGAATGCAGACGGTATCGCCGTTCAGCTCGCAGTCGGCTCGATGAAACCGCCCGGCCAGGCGGCCAGGCCGGCGCGACCCGCAACCCCCGAACGTCGGCGGGAGAAGCGCGAGCTCCCCAGCGGGAATCTCAACCCTACTTTCAATTTCGATACCTTTGTCGAAGGCAAATCAAACCAGCTTGCCCGCGCCGCGTCTATCCAGGTCGCGGAGAACCCGGGTTCTGCCTACAACCCCCTGTTTATCTACGGCGGTGTCGGCCTGGGCAAGACCCACCTCATGCAGGCAGTCGGTAACCTGCTTGTACAGCGGCGTCCAGGTGCCGAGGTAGTCTACCTGCACTCGGAACGGTTTGTCGCCGACATGGTGAAGGCGCTGCAGCACAATGCCATCAATGAATTTAAACGTTATTACCGCTCGGTCGACGCGCTGCTCATTGACGACATCCAGTTTTTTGCCGGCAAGGAGCGCTCACAGGAAGAATTTTTCCATACATTCAATGCGTTACTTGAAGGTCACAGTCAGATCATTATGACCTGCGACCGCTACCCCAAGGAGATCAAGGGGCTGGAAGAGCGGCTCAAATCACGATTCGGCTGGGGACTGACGGTGGCGATCGAGCCCCCGGAACTGGAAACCCGCGTGGCCATCCTGGTCAACAAGGCGGCACAGGCCAATATCGACCTGCCCACCGAGGTGGCTTTTTTTGTCGCCAAGCGGATTCACTCCAACGTACGCGAACTGGAAGGCGCGTTGAAACGTATTATTGCCAGTGCCAAGTTCACCGGGCGCAGTATCGATCTGAAATTCACCAAGGAGGCGTTGCGCGACCTGCTGGCATTGCAGGACAAGCTGGTTTCCATTGAAAATATCCAGAAGACTGTCGCCGAGTACTACAAGATTCGTGTCGCTGACCTGCACTCGGCGCGCCGCACCCGCTCCATCACCCGACCGCGGCAAATCGCCATGGCTCTGGCCAAGGAACTGACCAGCCACAGCCTGCCGGAAATCGGTGAGGCATTTGGTGGTCGCGATCATACGACGGTGTTGCACGCCTGCCGCAAGGTTGTTGAACTCAAGGAGGCGGACATGCGCATTGCAGAGGACTATAACAACCTGTGGAGAATACTCACCACATGATGTGGATAACCGGTGTACAGTTTTGTCGGGTAAAAGTTTTCCTATATTATCCACAGGAGCCACACAGTCACGGCGCCTGCTTGCTAACACCGATTTATGCTTATAACTAAATGAAATTACTAGAAAATTTTAGAGTTATCTACCGGCAGGGTCGCCCTTAATAACAGTAACTTGTATATTAAAAAGGATTATTAATTAAATGAAATTCACGATAGACCGAGAGTCTTTCCTGAAACCCCTCCAGCAGGTGATCGGTGTTGTGGAACGACGCCAGACGCTGCCGGTGTTGGGAAATCTCCTGATTAATGCGAGTACTGACCGGCTCAGGCTGACAGCGACCGACCTGGAAGTGGAAGTACAGGCCGGTACGTCGGCGGATATCCAGGAATCCGGAGAAATCACATTGCCTGCGCGCAAGTTGCTCGATATCTGCAAGGCGCTTCCCGACAATGCCAGTATCCAGGTGTCGATCAAGGACCAGAAAGCCCAGATCCGCTCCGGAAGAAGCCGCTTTACGCTTTCCACTCTGCCTGCGGCGGATTTTCCGCTGGTCGAGAAAATCAGCGGCGATTCGAAATTCACCCTGACCCAGGGTCAGCTGAAAGAGGTCATAGATCGCACCCAGTTTTCAATGGCGCAGCAGGATGTGCGTTATTACCTGAACGGGCTGATGCTGGAAATGGGTAACGGGTTCCTGCGTGCCGTCGCCACTGACGGTCATCGCCTGGCGCTGTGTGATATGCCAGTGGAAATTCATACCGATAACCCGCGCCAGGTCATCGTGCCGCGCAAGGGAATCCAGGAATTACAGCGTTTGCTCGACGACAGTGATAGCGAAGTTGCTGTGGAACTGGGGGCCAACCACATCCGTTTAACCGCCGGTGACGTCTGCTTTACCTCGAAACTGGTGGATGGCCGGTTCCCCGATTATGACAGGGTGGTGCCCAAGGGCAGCGACAAACTGGTGGTCGCCGATCGCGAGTTGTTTCGCCAGGCGTTGTCGCGGACATCCATCCTGTCGAATGAGAAATATCGCGGCATACGCCTCAATCTTGAAAATAATAACGTTAAAATTCAAGCACATAACCCTGAACAGGAAGAGGCTGACGAGGAATTCGAAGTCGATTACAACGGCGGAGAGCTGGAAATAGGCTTTAATGTCACCTATCTGCTCGATGTGCTGGCGGCGGTTCGCAGCGACAACGTCGAGATTTTGCTAAGTGACTCGAACAGCAGCTGTCTTATCAAACAACCTGGCACGGATCAGTATCGGTACGTTGTGATGCCGATGCGGCTGTAGCCGTTTCTATCCGCCCCGATGGTATGTCGGGGAGGCCCTGAATGTCGCTGTCGTCGCTCTCCATTTCCGGATTCCGCAACCTGGAGGAAGTGAACCTGACATTTTCTCCACGGCTCAACCTGTTCAGCGGCGAGAACGCGGCCGGAAAAACAAGCCTTCTCGAGGCTATCTACGTCCTTGGCCGCGCCAGTTCGTTTCGCTCCTCGTCGCTCGATCGGGCGATCTCCCGTGGCCAGGAGGGGTTCCAGCTGGTTGCCCGTATTAACGCGGGTGGCGGGCGGACAATTCCGGTCGGGATCAGCCGTAAAGTTGGCCAGCTTATGGCGCGCGTCAACGGTCAGCCGGTTCGACGGTTGTCGGAGCTGGCAGCACTGTTCCCGTTGCAATGGGTAGGTGGAAATCTTCATGAACTGATAGAGAGCGGACCGCCGGTTCGCAGACAGTTTATGGATTGGGGATTGTTTCACGTGAAACCTGATTACATTCCGGTCTGGAAACAGTTTCAGAAATTGATCAAGCAGCGCAACGCAGCGCTACGGGCGTCCCGGCCGCCAAGGGAGGTTACGGTCTGGGATCAGGATCTGGCGCGCTGCGGGGAGTTGCTGGATGCGAGCCGGGCCGACTACCTTGTGAAAGTGAAGGGCTATCTGGGTGAAATAATGTCGGATTTCCTGGATTCTGGTGAGAATCTCGACATCCAGTACCGGCGCGGCTGGCCGACCGACAAAAGCTACCTGTCCGTACTCGAAGAGAGCCTCTCCTCTGATCGGGAGCAGGGATTTACCCGGAGTGGTCCGCAACGGGCCGATTTCTCCCTTAAATACCGCGCCCGAACGGTAAGCGAGGCATTATCGAGGGGACAACAGAAATTACTTGTGATTGGTCTGAAACTTGGCCAGGCCTTGCTGCTAAAGCGGCAAACCGGTAGCCGCAGCCTGTTTCTGCTCGATGACCTGGGCGCGGAGCTGGATGGGCTAAACCAGGCAAGGGTGATGCGCCGGCTGGTTAAACTCGATGCCCAGGTTTTTGCCACAGCGATCGAATTTTCGACCGCTGGAGACTGGCCCGCGGAAGAGGCCTCATGGTTTCACGTGAAACACGGCAACGTCGCGAAAGTGGTATAATATCTGCACATTCTCCGGAC
>CAYSRA010000021.1:0-29867 GCA_964433205.1 uncultured Thiohalobacter sp.
CCTGCCAGGTCACTCCTGCTGCTTTCCGGGCTCGAGCACAAATCAGGCTTGCTGTTTCTGTTCCTGTTGCAGCGTCGGATAGTCCGTGTAGCCTTCAGCTCCGCCCCCATAAAAGGTATTCGGGTCCGGTTCAGTCAAGGGTGCGTTGCGCGCAAAGCGCTCGGGCAGATCCGGGTTGGAAATAAACGGTCTGCCGAAGGACACCATGTCCGCGTTACCCTGTTGCAGCGCCTGCTCGGCACTTTCCCGGGTATAGCCGTTGTTGGCCATGTAGAGGCCCCCGAAACGATGTCTCAGTTCGATGTAATCCACGTGACGTTCGTCATCGCTCAACATGTCGCCCTCCAGCACGTGCAGATAGGCCAGTTTGTGTGTACGCAGCATCTCGACAACGGCATTGAACGTGGCCTGGGGCCGGGAGTCGCGGATGTCGTTGAAGCTGTTTTCGGGTGACAGGCGTACACCAACACGGTTGGCAGGCCAGACGCCGGATACCGCGCTAACTACCTCATCCAGCAGGCGCATGCGGTTCTCGATACTGCCGCCATAGGCATCGGTGCGCGCATTGGTGCCGTCGCGCAGGAATTGATCCAGCAAATAGCCGTTCGCGGAGTGAATCTCCACGCCGTCGAATCCCGCATCGCGGGCGCGTTTTGCGGCGCTCGCATAGTTCGCGACGATCCCGGGGATTTCATCGAGGTTCAGGGCGCGGGGGGTTTCAAAGGGTTTCATCCCGTCATAGGTCACTGCTTCGCCTCGCGGCCGGATTGCCGATGGCGCGACCGGCAGCGCATTATCGGGCTGCAGTGAGGGATGGGATATGCGCCCGACATGCCAGAGCTGGATAAAAATATGCCCTCCCCGGGCGTGTACAGCGTCGGTCACCTTTCGCCAGCCGGCGACCTGTTCATCATTGTGAATGCCCGGTGTTGCGGGATAGCCGACGCCTTGCGGTGAAATCTGACTGCCCTCGGAAATGATCAGGCCGGCGCTGGCCCGCTGGGCGTAGTACAGCGCGTTCAGTTCCGTGGGCACGTTGCCTTCACCAGCCCGGTTGCGGGTCATGGGCGCCATCACGATACGGTTTGGCAGCGTCAGTTCGCCCATTATGAGCGGGGTGAAGAGATTAACGGTCGATGGTTCATTCGCAGACATGGTTCAACTCCCTTGTTGAATGTTCAGCGCGAGTCATTCCAAAGGCGGAAATATCTTCCTCATAGCACCAAAAGTGTACCTCTCTCTGTTTCTATTATGGAACCAATAGCACATATCCTTGTGCTTTGCCGGAAAAGACTGGCAGGACACTGTCACTTTGTGCGCCCTGCCCCCTTATCGTCAAAGCGGATTCCGCTTTTCCCCAGCATATAGAGTACGGCGGCTTTCAGTTCGCTATCGCTACAGTTTTCACAGCCGCCGCGCGGCGGCATCAGTTCGTGGTTGAAACCTTCGACAGCGTGTTTGACCAGTACATCCAGTCCCTGACGTGCGCGTATCGACCATTCGATGTCATCCTCCGGCATGGGGGCCCCCTGGGTGGTACGGGCATGACAGGATTCACAGCGATACGCGTAGACCTGCTTGCCGCTGCGCGGTGGTCCCTTCCAGGGTTCGGGCGGGCGGTTGATTTCGTCAATATAGCCGCGCGTACCCTCTACCGCAGCGCTGCCTGAAGAAGCTGCCATCGAAACATTACACACGAGCGATATCAGCAGCGCGATCGCCATAAACCTGTAGCGCTTCATCGGGCACACCATGACACGTCCGGGTCGGTAGTGTCAGGGCGCGCGAGCCCTTCTTTCTGCAGCGCTGTGGCGAGACTGCCCTTGTCAGTCAGGACAGGCGATTCGGCATCCTGGTCCGCACTGGTTTCCATACGCATGTCCTTGACATAAATTTCCCTGGCAGTGGCGAGGAAGTCGCGCGTGAAGGCCATTGCTTTTTTTGCGGCCTGGCGTTCGCAGTCGTCGGCTTGCGGCGTATCTTCCGGCACCACGATCCCGGGGAGAATGACGCGTACGCTGCGCGGGAAACCCGGCCAGCTTTCAAAGTTTACAAAGACAATATCGGGTGCCTCGACGTCGAGCAGTTTCACGGCAATCTTGCCCGGAAATGGCACGTAGTCGGCAAACGCCAATGGCGCTGCACAAACTGCAAGCACTCCCGCCAGAAGGCGCGCCCCTGTTGTTCCTCTGCTGGTGTTTCTGTATGACATCATCCGTCCTCCTGTTGCTTCGCTTTATGTTTTTACCGGCCTTGCGCTTCGATGGCAGCCTGGCGGGGTACCCGTTCCTTCTCCACCAGGCTGTCCAGCACCTCGATCATTTCTTCCTGGCTACGTACGAAGTACGGTGCGGTGACGTACTTCCCGTTGACGGCGACCGCCGGTACGCCGCGCAGATTGTATTTAACCGTCAGCACACGTGCCCTGCTCACTTTTTCGGTGATTTCGGGTGAACGGTACAGGTCGTAGACCTTTTGAGGATCGGCGCCGAGCTGGACGAGTATTTTGGTCACCATGTATTCGTTGTAGTACTGCTCGCCGTCCTGGTGAATCGATTTGAACAATGCATCGTGGAGTTTGTCGAGAATGCCGAGTGCCTCGGCGATATAAAACGCCCGCGCCTGGTCTGCCCAGGTCGGCCCGACGATCGCCGGTACGCGATGAAAATCAACCCAGGGCCGTTCACTGGCCCACTTCGTAATTTTCGGATCCAGGGCGTAGCAGTGCGGACAGGCGTAGAAGAACATTTCCACAACCTCGACCTTGTCGTTGCCGCGGGTGAATGGTACCGGCGGATCGATGCGCTGGTAGTGCAGACCCTCGTGGAAGCGCTCCTTCGCCGCTTCGGCAAACGCCGGCGAACCAGCGCCGACCAGCAACATGACCAGCAGCACGTTCCGGAAAACTCTTTTCATCCCACTTCCTCCCTCTATCCTGTCTTGTTGAGTTTTGTCTTTCGGTACCACAAAAAATACATGGCGGGCAGCAACAGCATCGATACCAGCGGCGCCGTCACCATGCCGCCGACCAGTGGCGCCGCGATGCGACGCATCACCTCGGAGCCGGTGCCGCTGCCCAGCATGACCGGCATCAGGCCGGCAATAATCACGGCGGCGGTCATGGCCTTGGGACGTACCCGGAGCACGGCGCCTTCGATGACGGCCGCGCGCAGCTCGACCTCGGTCGCCGGTCGATGACGGTTGATCGCCTCGCGCAGGTAGACCAGCATCACCACGCCGAACTCGGCGGCCACGCCTGCCAGGGCGATAAAACCCACTGCCACCGCCACGGACAGGTGATAACCCAGCGCCCACAGCAGCCATACCCCGCCGACCAGCGCCAGCGGCACCGCCAGCATGACCATCAGTGCTTCGCTGAAGGTGCGGAAACTCAGGTACAGCAGAATGAAAATTATGAACAGCGTCAGCGGCACGATGTAGGTCAATCGCTGTCCGGCGCGTTGCAGGTACTGGTACTGGCCGACCCAGTTCAGGGTATAACCGGCCGGCAGTTGCAATTGTTGTTGCAGCGCCCGCCGTGCCTGCGCGACATAGGAGCCGATATCCCGGCCGTCCGTCGTGATATAGACCCAGCCGTTGATACGGCCGTTTTCGCTCTTGATCAGCGGCGGGCCATCGGTAATCCGGATCTCGGCCAGATCCTGCAACTGGATCTGGGTGTCCTCGGTCACCACCAGTGGCAGTTCCTTCAGTTTGGTGATGGAATCCCGCCATGCCTGCGGATAGCGCAAATTGACGGGGTAGCGCTCGCGGCCTTCCACCGTATAGGTGACGTTCTGTCCGGCCACGGCAATGCTGGCGGCCTCCTCGATCTCGGCGATGCTCAATCCATAGTGGCCGGCGGCGTGCCGGTCGATTTCGACGTCGATGTAACGTGCCCCGGTAGCGCGGTCCGACAGCACCGTGCGCGTGCCGGGTACTCCGCGCAACACGCTTTCCACCTGAGCGCCCAGCGCCTGGATGCCCGCCAGGTCCGGGCCGGCGATCTTGATGCCGACCGGCGTATTGATGCCGGTGGATTGCATGTCGATGCGGGTACGGATTGGCATCAGCCAGGCATTGTGCAGGCTGGGTACGTTGACGCGTGCGTCCAGTTCGTCGCGAATGCCGTCCATGGTCATGCCGTCGCGCCACTGGTCGTGCGGCTTGAGGCGGATGACTGTTTCGATCATGGTGAGTGGTGCCGGGTCGGTAGCGGTCTCGGCGCGTCCGATCTTGCCGAACACGGTTTCGACTTCCGGTACGGTGCGGATCAGCCGGCTGGTCTGCTGCAACAGTTCGCGCGCCTTGCCGATGGAGATACCCGGCAGCGTGGTGGGCATGTACAGAAAGTCACCTTCATCCATTTCCGGCATGAACTCCGTGCCGAGCCGGTTGCCCGGCCATGCCATGGTGGCGATCAGCGCACCCGCCAGCAACACAGTCGTCCACGGATGAGCCAGCGTCTTTGCGATCAACGGGCGATAGGCGTTGATCAACACACGGTTGATGGGGCTGGATTCTTCCGGCCGCACGCGCCCGCGGATCAGGAAGGCGATCAGTGCCGGCACCAGGGTGATCGACAGGCCTGCCGCTGCCGCCATGGCCCAGGTCTTGGTGTAGGCCAACGGGGCAAACAGGCGGGCCTCCTGGGCTTCCAGCGTGAACACGGGAAGGAAACTGAGCGTGATAATCAGTAACGAGAAGAACAGCGGCGAGCCGACCTCGGTGACAGCGTTCTGGATCGCCTGCAATCTGCCGGCCTCATTCACTTCGGCGCGCTCCAGGTGTTTGTGTACATTTTCGATCATCACTACCGTGGCATCCACCATGGCGCCAATGGCGATGGCAATCCCGCCCAGTGACATGATGTTGGCGTTGATGCCCTGCAATCGCATCACCACGAATGCTGCGAGGATACCGACCGGCAGGCTGATCAGGATCACCAGTGACGAACGCAGGTGCAGCAGGAACAGCGCGCACACCAGGACCACCACCAGGAATTCCTCGACCAGGCGGGTGCCGAGGTTGTCTACGGCGCGATTGATCAGCGCGGAGCGATCATAGACCTCCACCAGTTCCACGCCGTCGGGCAAGCTGTGGCGCAATTGTTCGAGGCGGGTTTTTACCGCAGCGATCGTGGTCAGTGCGTTCTCGCCCGAGCGCATCACCACGATACCGCCAACGACCTCGCCTTCACCGTTCAGGTCGGCCACGCCGCGTCGCATCGCCGGCCCGATGCGCACGCTGCTGGCAATGTCATCGAGCAGTACCGAGGAAATCGACAGGCGCCGGCGTATCGTCGGCACGCTGGTAATGCCGATGTCTTCAGTACCCTTCAGATAGCCGCGGAAACGCACCATGTATTCGGCTTCGGCAATCTCCAGCGTCGAGCCGCCGATTTCAGCGTTTGAGTCCTGCAGCGCACGTTTGACGTTGGCCAGAGTCAGGTAGTAACCGCGCAGGCGATCCGGGTCGATAACCACCTGGTACTGCTTGACCATACCACCGACGCTGGCGACTTCCGCGACGCCGGGAACCGTCTGCAACTCGTATTTCAGAAACCAGTCCTGCAGTGAACGGAGTTCGGCAAGGTCGTGTTGACCGCTGCGGTCGAGCAACGCGTACTGGTAGATCCACCCGACGCCGGTCGCGTCCGGGCCGAGCCGCGGTGTGACGCTGCCCGGTAACTGGTCGGAGACCTGGCTGAGGTATTCCAGTACCCGCGAGCGAGCCCAGTACAGGTCTGTGTCGTCCGAGAAAATTACGTAGACGTAGGAATCACCAAAGAAAGAGTAGCCGCGTACCGCCACCGCGCCCGGCACCGACAACATGGCGGTCGACAGCGGATAGGTCACCTGGTCTTCCACCACCTGTGGCGCCTGGCCGGCGTAACCGGTGCGGATAATCACCTGTACGTCAGACAGGTCGGGTATGGCGTCCAGTGGAATGGTGTGTACCGAGTACGCGCCCCACGCGCTCAACAGCACCGCTGCCAGCAACACCAGCAGGCGGTTGCGCACGGACCAGCGTATCAGCAAGGCAATCATGGCGAGTCAGTCCTGGAGCGGCGGATAGACTTGCGACCGGGCTTGCCTGCGGGGCGGTGTAGAGCCCGGTGTCGCCAGACGGCGGAATCCCGCGAGCAGATTGCTCTCCGAATCGATCAGAAACTGGCCGGATGAAACGACCTTGTCACCTTCATTGAGCCCGGAACGGATCTCGATCCAGCCGTTGGTTTCTTCGCCGGCAACCACTTTCACCGGCTGAAAACGGTTGTCTCCCTGCACCACGACCACCCTGTCGCCTGTCCCGGTACGGATCACTGTATCGGTCGGGACGACCAGTACATCGCGGCGTGGTGTGGCGTTGATACTGACGTGGGCGAACATGCTCTGGGATAGTTCGGGATTGTCGGTGCGAAAACGCAGCGCGACTTCCAGCGAACGGGTGGTGTAACCCACCGGAGGTTCCACACGCACCACTTCACCTTTAAACACGGTGCCGGGCAGCCCCCTTACGGTCATGGCGGCGTGTTGCCCTTGCTCCACCCACCCCCACTGACGCTCGAAAATCTCGGCGGTGACCTCGATAACGCGGTAGTTCCCGCCGACGTTGAACACGGTAAACCCGGTGTGCACCTTTTCACCAATGAAGCCACGGCGGCTATAGATAAAACCGTCCTCAAAGGCGCGAACCTCCGCCGCCATCCGAGGCGACTCGCCGGCCTGCAGGCGGGAAATCTGTTCCGGGGTAAGACCCATTTCGCTCAGCTGCGGGATCATCGCGTTTGCTGTCGCGCGGTCGCCGGACAGGAATGCGTCCTGGAACGCCTTCTCGTGCTCGAACAGTTCGTCCGATTTTACGCTAAACAGCAACTCGCCTTCCTTGACCATATCACCGTCATGCTTGTCGGCGATGGCCACCAGTTCTCCACGAATCGGCGGTGTAATGGTGCGACGTGCCATGGGGTCGACGCGCGTGATCTTGCCGATGGTTTCGATACTGCGCTGCAACTCGCCGTATTGTACGGTTGCGGTGCGCACGCCCAGGTTGTGGACAACAGAGGGATCAATGGTGACAACCGGCAATCCCCTCTCATCCACTGTGCCCGGCTTGCGGACCCGTGCAACAAGGTCCATGCCGCATATCGGGCAGCTGCCCTTCCCCGCTGCCACAATTCCCGCGTGCATGGGGCAGACGTACTGCGACGCAGTGTCGGTTTTCATCAGCATGTCCAGCGCGGAGCCCGCCTGCCGTGGCGTACCGCCGGCGGGCGTATCGGTGGTCGACATCTGTCCGCCAAGGTAACCGAGGGCGCCTGCTATAACTGCGGTCAGTAACAGTGTTTTTGACATTATTGTTATCTCCTGTTCCCCACTGGCGCTGGCGCCCGTCGAGTGTCCTCATACAGCGATACTGCCTGCCCGTCCCCGGCGTGTTCGCCATTATTCAGTCGTATCTGGAAAAGGTATGGCCAGTGCTTGCCGGTCACGAACAGCCGGCCGGACTCCGGGTCAAAAGCGATGCCGTTCGCCACGGAAGAACCGCCCGGGCGTTCCTGCATCGGCATCAACCCCGCCAGGTCGATCCATGCCGTTACATTGCCGGTGGTGGGGTCGATCTGTGCGATACAGTCGCCGGGATAAATGTTCGCGAGCAGGACACCATCGACGGCTTCCAGTTCGTTAAGCCCTCCAAGCGGACGCCCTGACTCGGTGACCTGAAGACGCCGGATCTGTCGGTGAGTCCTGGCGTCGAAGAATCGCAGCCAGGTTGAACCGTCACTGATAACCAGCTGCCCGCCAATGGTGGCGCTTCCCCACCCTTCTCCCGTATAGCTGAAGCGGGCGGAATGTCCGAGGTCGAAGGGTCGGTAGACAAGCGCCCTTCCCGCCCGCCAAGTCAGTTGTACGAGCGCCCGGTCGAGTACGGTCAGTCCTTCCCCGAACAATGTGTCATCCAGGCGGTTTATCTTCAGGACGCTGCCTGATTCGAGATCGAGCATGCGCACGCTCGAATGCCCGTACAGCCCGGTGCTCTCATAGAGACGGCCCTGGTAGAACACCAGCCCCTGGGTGAAGGCGTCCCGGTCGTGCGGGAAACGTGCGATAACGGCATAGTGCCGCAATGGCGCGGTCTCGACCGGCACCGATGTCCTGACACCGGAAGAAGTTGCCGTGTGTGAAAGCAACTGGCAATCCGACCCGCCCACAGCGCCGGAAGCGGCAGCCGTGTACAGAAACGGAATCAAGACCCGGATCAGCAAACGCCTTGTTGCCGACGCAACAGCGTGGTCACTGCGCCCGATAAAATTCGTCAGCATAAACACCTGCAAATAGCTAAAAGCCGTTGCCCTCCCTGCAGTTGCAGGGAGGGCTCCCGCCATACTACGTTGTACCACCACTTACTGTCAGTGCAGGGAGTATATCGCTACGTCATGGTGCAGCGGGTCGAACTGGTAGATCTTCAGACGAATGCTGGGTTCAAAGTTGTAGGTAATATCAACCTTGTGCATACCCGGCGTACCGTCCTCGCTCACCGGCATGACCATAATGCCGCCCCAGGGTCCGCCCGCATTCGGCCAGGCGTGATTGCGACCAAAGGTAAAGAAGCAGCCCGAACCCATCTGGGGAGCGCCGTTGACCGGATCATCAGGATTGCGCGGCGTCGGTTGCAGGAACTCCTCCGCACCACCGCGGTTGATCGGGTACACATTATGCTCCCCGGCCACAACGTTCGCCGGGTTGGTGAACGGATCGTAGTTGGCCGGGCTCCCGGCCGGAATGTCCGGGTGTGCACCCGCCAGCGTGGTTGGGTCGGTAAACTGGAAGTGGTTTTCCCAGCCTCGCGAACCGCCGAAGTCTACGTTCATATAGGCATGCGGAAAGTGGTCGCCGTTATACAGCGTCACCTTGTAGTTGTACGGCCGGATCGTCCAGTCGTGCGCACTGCCATTGCCGATCCCCTTGTAGGCGGCCGGCCCCTGTCCACTGCCAACGCCCTGCAGCCCCTGGCGATTTCCATACAGGGTGTTATTGACATACAGCAGGGTCAACGTGGCGTCCGGGTCAGCTTCCACGCCGGTCGGCAGCCTGGTGCGATCGGTCCAGTCCAGGAAGGCCTGGCGCAAGTCCGCCGCGGTTTTAGCCATATCGCCGCGTCGGGCGTCCTTTTTCTTCCCTTTGTGCTTTTTGTGGTAATCATCATCCGCATCCTGCATCGACCTGAAAATGTTCCACATGCGCTTCGCTGGTGACAGGTCTCCAATCCGGCTGATGGCGTAAGCCCGGTCATCCTTATCGTTTACGGGATCGCAGTCCGGATCCGTCGCGCCACCCTCGCAGAAAGCCGCCTTTTCCCACTGTGGCAGCGTCCAGCCGTCCGGGCCGGCCTTTTTCAGCGCATTTTCCATAACCTGAACGCGTGGTGGATGAATACGCCAGCCCCAGGTATAGGTCAGGTTGAAGTACTTGCCCTTGTTTTCCTTGATCTTGATTGTGTACTCGGTACCTTCGTCGAGCATCGGAAAGTAACTCTTGTCCATCGACGCATGAAACGGTCCTCGCATGTCTTCTCCCGTCATCGGGTTCACCATGCGGTTGAAGTTCATGGTCATGGGCGAGAAGTCTTCCATACCACGGTTCAGCACCTTGACGTGGTAGGTGACGGTGTACGGAACTTCCTGTACCGCGCCGGGGTCGACAAATGCCACATCGGATTCGATATGCTGGTTGAAGTAGATCATGTTGACATCGATGTTGCCGCCGACGACATTGCCCTCGTCGTCATAGATCGGTTCAACTGTGCGGACTTTTTTGGGCCCGTTATAGTGCAGCATGGGGAAACCGCTGTAGGCTCGATGCTCGATCGGGTTACCTTCGAGGATGTCGATGGCCATTTCAATCAGATCCTCGTCGACTTCGTGCTTGCCTTTCCTCGCGGCTTTCTCGATCTTGTCGATTATCCTGTCCAGATCGTCTTCCGGATTGGTCGGGTCGATGGACCGGGTAAGTACAGGACCGTCGTGCAGGTTATACGGGTTATCCGGTGTCGATGGCAGCGTGTTGGGCATTTCGCGCCCGCTGAGATCCCTCAGGTTTTCGTACACGGTCATGAGGAAGTTGCTGCCCGGCGGATTCGCGAACGGATCCTGCGGCGGGTGCTGACCTTCCGGCGTCACAACGAAGGTTGTCATGCCATCAGGTGACACGGTCTGGATCGACGGGCCGGGGTGCGCCTGCGCGCACGGGTGCCCCATCATCGGACTGACGGGCATTCCCATCATGTTGGACAGAAACGGATCGAAGGTCGGTTCGCACCCTGCCCAGGCTGCACTACCCGCGCCCATGCTTCCGGCGAGCAGGCCGAGTGCCGCGGCCAGACGCGCTTTAACAAATGGTCTTTTGTGGTTCATTGGATTTTTCACCTCCTCCCCGGTTTCACGATAAAACAGGCCCGTGAAACTGAAGATATTGTGTGTAGTATCACCTCGTTTATTTCCCTGACAGGCCGCGCATCACACGCTGTGCATGTCGACCAGGAACGGCTTGTGCTGTTTGCCGGTACTGAGCCGGGCAACGGCTTCCGCGATGTACAGCGGTTGCAGTCGACTTGGTTTGTTCAGCCAGCGGCCGGTCTTTTCGTTACCGATCCAGGACAGTGCATACAGGCTGCCGCGTGCATTGAAGGATGCGAGAATCTCGCGTACATCCTCCACTGCGCCAGTGAGGAACTGCCAGTCGGCGCCGTGTTGTTCGGCCAGTGCCCTGAGTGCCTCCGGTGTATCGCGATGCGGGTCGGTGGTGACGGTATACATCTTCACGTGTGATCCGACCCGGTCCTTGATCATCTCACTGACCTTCACCAGGTTGCTCAACAGCGGGTAATACTTCTCACCCTTCACTGAGGTGAAGCTGATCAGCACCAGCTGATCAGCAATCAGGTCTTCATAGAACCACGCCTTCTTTTTGTACTGATCCTGTACGAGTACCTGGGGAAAACGGCTGGCGTTCTTGCCCCCCCTGGCACGTGGGCAGGTCTTGTAGGCGGGGTTGTCTTTCAGTGCTCCCGGGGCGACGGCGGCGGTTGCAACAACCGGTACCGCGGCTGCCGCGCCTGCCAGGAACATTCTTCTTGTGGTCTTTTTCATCATCGACTCCTTGGAATTCCGATATGTTGTCACTGTCACGAATGCCGGCGTCTAGCGATTCCGGCGGCCGTCGTCATCATGACCACCGCCATTTGGCACGATGTCCCAGCGCGCCATCATGGCGTTGTCTTCGTGCACGTTGTTGTGACAATGAATCACGTAACGCCCGAGGAAATCGTCGAAGCGGTAGAACACCCGCGCCGAGTCGTTTGGTCCCAGCGTGGCGACGTCCTTGCGCGAGCGCAGTACGCCGGTCGGCGGTCGGCCGTTCCACTCCAGTACCTGGAATTCCTCGAAGTGAACGTGTACCGGGTGAGCCCAGGAGCTGCCGGCATTACGGAAAGTCCAGATCTCAGCAGTACCCTGCCTGGGCGCCGCGGAAATCTTGGTCGGGTCCATGAACTCATGGTTGACCGTCCACAGACCCATGTCGTGGTCGAAAATCCATTCGCGCTCGGCGACCACTTCATCGAGATTGATGGGCGGCAATTCACGCAGGAAATCCGGGATACGGCTGTTGTCCGGGCCTTCCGGTTCCTTGACGCGGAACTGCATCACCTTCATGCGGTTCGGACCTTCCAGCCGACGACCGGTTGGACCCTGGCCGTTGATCTGCTCCATGGTGTTCAGCAGCTCGATGGTGTCGCCCGGACGATAGCGGGAGAAATCGATAATGACATCGTGCCGGTTGGCGGGACCCAGGACAATACTGGAAACACTGACCGGTTCCTCCAGCAGGTTGCCATCGTTGGCGACAACGAACATTTCAGCATCATCGCTCAGTGACAGTTCATAGAAACGTGACGGGCCGCCATCGTAAATGCGGAAACGGTATTTTCGCGGTTCAACATCAAGATACGGCATGACCTTGCGGTTGACAGTGATCAGGTCGCCGAGATGGCCATCGGTATCGAACACGTTGTAGGCCGGGTTGCCGTTCAGGTCGAAGCGCACGTCGTGCAGGAGAAGGGAAATATCATACTTGCCGTACGTTCCGGGCAGGCGCAGTGCATAGGGGTTCGGGTCGTTTTCGTCGCCTGAGTCCAGGTCGTCGTAGAACGTCGCCATTGCCGACAATCCTGCGTACACGTTGGTTGCCGTGAAATCGAGCATGTGATCGTGATACCAGAGACTGCCGAGCGCCTCGCGCGGATCGTTGCGCGCGTACATCATGGCGTAGTGGTGATCCCAGAACTCGCCCGGCCCGACAAAGTCTTCCGGGTAACCATCACTCTCCGATGCCGTGTGGGCATTGTGCAGGTGGATAGTTGTGTAGGGTAGCCCGATGGGCATCAGTGCATTTTCGGTCGCAGGCAGATCGTTGTAGCGACGGATAAACACGGGTTCACCATAACGCGCCACCAGTTGTCCCCCCGGCGTTGAGCCGTTGAACATCCAGGCCAGCGAACCGTAGCCCAAAGGTCCGCCCGACAAGGGGTTCAGGTTCGACAGATCCTGATGGTAGTTCCACAGACCTTCGGTCATGTGTTGCACGTAGTGTTTGGTCGGACGGAACTCATCAAAGCGCTGGTGACGATTCGGGTCCGGTGGCGGCGCCAGCGTTGACGGGTCGACCGGGGTCATTGCCGGCGGAATATATACGGGTTCGATGTAGGGTCGCACCGGCGGGCTGTCCGGCTCGGTCAGCGGACTGCGGATGCCTTCCGGGCGACAGAGTTGCGCCTGCGCGGCGCGTGGCAGCATAGCGCCACCAAATATCGCGGGGGTGCTGGCTACGGCCATGGCTCCCGCCCTGAGTACCTCTCTTCTTTTCGCCATTATCTCCCTCCAGGTGCTCTTGACAACGGATGGTTTGGGTCAGACGAAGACGAATTCCTCCAACACCGGACGAGCCAACCTGCCTGCTCAATTCCCCCCGGCCTGACTAGATTTTTTTGTCCTGCGACACAAGTTATTGTGTCTGTGGTAAATATTGCGCCCCGGCAGCGGCGCAGTCGTTTCCCACCCCGGCTTTTTATCAGGGTATACCCTTACATGTATGTACCATCGCTCACATACTCGTGGCTTTTTTGAGGATATATCGTACGCCCGGACGCGCTTGCCCAGCCCCGCCCGAACAGTGATATTTGCTACATAACATCACGCATCTTTTTGTTACTGTTCATAAAGTCAGCCGGTAACAAAACGATATGCGAGCACCGGCGTGTGACTTTTACGTTTTCGGGGCCCTGCCTTATGCGCCGCCTGACCCGCGTTGTTTATTCACTACTTTTCCTGTGCATTGCGCTGGCCGCCACCCTGCCGCAACCGGTTTTCGCGGGTGAGTTGCTGGTGCTTCCGGCGGTCACTTACCGCGGCGATGCCCCGCAGATAGCCGGGAGGCGGACGGACAGGGTGCAGCCCTCACTGGATCTGCTGTATGCACTCAGGTACCGGCAGGTGCGATTTTTTTCCGAATTTGTCGCGAGCGATGATTCCAGCGAACTGGCGCGCCTGCACCTTGGATGGGAGTTTAAAAACGGCGCCACGTTCTGGCTGGGACGCTTTCAGACCAATCAGGGCTACTGGAACAAGGAATTTCATTTCCGAAACTATATCCAGAACTCCATTCTCGCTCCCGGTATTGCCGCATTTGAACGCGAGGGGGGGCTTCTCCCCGCCCACTTTATCGGTGCGGCGTTCCGCCAGCGCTGGGTACTTAAACGCGGCGCTGCGGTTCGGGTTGAAGCGGGCTACGGTGCTGGCGAACGCTATGACGGGCGACGGCTGGAGTCATCCAATCCGTTCGACACTGGCGACCGAAACCCTTCCGCCAGCATCCGACTGGCACTGACGCCGGACCTGGACAGCGACAACGAGCTGGGCATTTTTTATGCCGATAACAACGTAAAAATGAAACGAACCCTTTTCTCGCGGAATTCACAGAAGGTCTCCGGGTTTTATCTTAACCACAGCTACAAGCGGTTACACCTGATCGGCGCGTACTACAGGGTTGACGACACCCTGAAAATGCCGGAGTCTGAAAAACGCCACGATCGATTTTACAGTGCCTATCTGCAGGGTGAGTATCGTGTTGACAACGTGTGGATGCCCTATCTACGCGTTGAAAAAAGCGATGGCAATAACGCGGATCCTTACGTCTCTCTTTTCCCGGGGTCTGTGCGAAAACGCGCTCTGGCCGGACTACGCTGGGATTTTCCCGTGCGCCATGCACTTAAACTCGAATATGCCGATACCCGTTTCCTGAACGAGAATTCGCATGAATGGCTTGCGCAGTGGAGCCTGATATTCCCGTGAACTCCAGACTTGCGGTTATAATTGCGGCCATCCTTATCGCGATTCTGCCACTGGTCGGTCGGGCGGAAGATCAGGGACTGGTGATTGTCGCCGACAGGCACTCGCCTGTGGGGAACCTGACCTGGCGCGAGGTGCGGCACCTGTATCTTGGCGTTGCGAAAGTGACGGAACACGGCGCCATACACCCGCTGATTAACGCCGCCGATCCGGAATTGCAGGAAATTTTCCTTCAGAAGGTGCTTTTTATATCACGCAATGCCTACCGGCGCCTGCTCGCCCGGCACCTGGTAACGCGCCGCGTGTCGGGTCCCGAGCAGATCGATGACCTGCGGAAACTTATTGCCAGACTGCACGCCGATCCAAATGCCATCAGCTACATCTGGCTTTCCGATCTGCCCACCGACGCCAGCCTGAAGCCGATACTGGTCCTGCACCGGGAAAGCCCTTGACGCCTAGATATGGTTTTTATACCGTTTTTTTCGAGCCACATATTCCTGTGCTTGTTCATGTGCCAGGGTTTACCCTTGCTCCATGAGCAATAAGAAAATGAACGGACAGGGACGGAACAAGACATACGAGCCCAGCAAGCACCGGCACGGTGATCCTCTGTGAGCCGCCTGTTTCATAGCCTTACGGGTCGTCTCCTGGTTATTATTCTGACCGTACACTTGCTGCTCGTGCCGGCACTCTTCGTGTATCTCCTGAAGCTGGTGGAACACAATTATACGGATCACTTTATCAACCAGGTGCGTGCGGACGCACAATGGACGGCTACCCTGCTGGGCGGTATCAGCGACAAGAATATCCTGGAAAAGCTGATCTACGATCTTTCCCTTACCGGGTTGCGGAGCTACGTCGCGATTCTGGACAACAGCGGAATTCCGGTTACCAACCCGGACAGACTGCCCGCAAACACTACCGATGCCGATATGGAGGACTTCTTTTTTGGTCAACACGATGACAGTTATTACAGCATTGTTGCGCCGCTGCTGAACGCGGATGGCGACAGCATCGGTAGCGTACATATCGCCTACAACGAACAACCGATAAAAGACGATATTGCCGACCTGTACCGGCGCTTTACAATGATTGCCATCGCCTATTTCGTCCTTATTGTTTTCGCAATCATCCTGTTCAGTCACCATTTATCCAGGTCTCTGAGACGTCTCGGCGAAGCTGCCCACCGAGTGGCGGCCGGCCACTACGACAGCCATTTTTCACAGGCCGAGCGCCTCACGGAAATCCGCCAGCTCTCGCAGGATCTGGAGCGGATGCGCAGCCGGCTCGTCAGTCACGGCCGCACACTGGCTGACAAGGAACTTCGCATTCGCACTGTCGTCGAGAATATTTCAGATGCGGTTGTGACGTTTGAGCCTGGCGGGATAATCGAGTCAGCGAACCCGGCGGCCGGCCGGCTGTTTTCCAAAACATCGGACACAATCATTGGTGAAAATTTCCATGCGCTGATTGGTGACGACGCAATCCGCGACACCGGCGAACTACTGGAATCCGGCGTGCATGAACACACCATGCGGCGTAAGGACGGGAGCAATATCACGGTAGAGATTGCCCTTAGCCGGATCAGCCAGGGCGGCCGCTCCCTTATTCTCGGGGTATTGCATGACATCAGTGCCCGAAAACAGATCGAGGCGGAGAAACATCGCTACCAGAACCAGATGGCACACGCCGGGCGTTTGAGCAGCCTGGGTGAAATGGCGGCCGGCCTTGCACACGAACTCAATCAACCGCTGGCGTCCACCATCATGTACATAGAAGGAAGCCTGAAACGCATGCGGCTTGACGATGTACCCAAAGAGCTGGTGACAGCGATGGAATCCGCGCGCGCCCAGGCGCAGCGCGCTTCTGATATCATCAGACAGACACGAAGCTATATTCGCAGGGCTCCGCTGGAGCGGGAGCGGGTTGATGTAAACGAGCTTGTTTCGCGAACTTTCAGGCTGCTCGACGCAACCCTTGAGAAGGACGAAATAGACGTCCGGTTTCGCTACACGGGAAATATGGCGTTCGTTGAAGTCGATGTGCTCCAGTTGCAGCAGGTTTTGATTAACCTTGTAACCAATGCAGTGGAAGCGATGCGGGATACCGGGGGGTCAAGGCGTACGCTGACTGTCAGTACCGGTGAGGAAGGTGCCAGTGTCGTGGTTACCGTTGCCGATGCAGGCCCCGGGGTCCCGGACGAACTTGCCCAGCAGGTGTTTCATCCCTTCGTCACCGGTCGCCCCGGCGGTCTCGGGCTGGGCCTGTCAATCAGTCAGTCCGTCATCGAGGAGCACGGCGGCGAGTTATGGTTCAGGAATGATCCTGTAACCGGGGGCGCCATATTCGGCTTTTCACTGCCAAAAGAAACCGGGGGCACACCAACATGAATTTTGAACCCACAGTGTTTATTGTCGATGATGATGCCGCGGTGCGCGAGGCCATGAGCTGGCTGGTCAGCACGCTGCAATATCCTGTCGAAGTCTTTGAGTCCGCGGCCGACTTCCTGGAACACTATACTCCGGAGCGGCCGGGCTGCGTGCTTCTGGACGTTCGCCTGCCGGGTATGAGCGGGATGCAACTACAACGGAAACTTCTGGACGATGGTGCCATTATTCCCGTCATTATCATCACCGGTCACGGTGACGTGCCCATGGCAGTCAGGGCAATCCAGACCGGTGCGTTCAATTTTCTCGAAAAACCGTTTCGCGACCAGGAACTTCTCGACAACATCCAGGAAGCCATTGAACTCGATGCCACCAAACGTTCGAATCGCAGTTACACCGAAAAGATTCGTGCCCTTATTGAAAGCCTGACACCGCGCGAACGTGAATTGATGCAACTGATGGTGGACGGTTACTCCAATCGAGGCATATCTGAGGCGTGCGGCATAAGCGTCAAGACGGTTGAGGTTCACCGCTCGCGCATCATGAGCAAGATGGGTGTCGGATCGCTTCCGGAACTGGTCAAGATGGCGCTCATAGTAAACCCGGAAGCCGCAACCCATGAATAGCGCCAGAGTGCTGTTCCACCATCAGTTCGCCCCGGGCGCGGCAAGCAGCTTTTGCATCAGTGCTCGGAATCGGGGGCTGTCCCATGCCCGCTCGCCGATCAGGCGTGCAATAAAACGACCATCACGTCCGACCAGATAGGTCGTTGGCAGTGCTCTGACCTCGTAACGGTTACGGACGTCACCGTCAGGGTCGAGCGCAACGGGGAAACTATAGCCCCCTTCCGCAATATAGCGCGCAACGGATCTGCGCCCTCCCCGGTCTGCGGCGATCGCGAGCACAACCAGCCCTTTTCCGGCATAGTCCGCCCATAAACTTTGAAGCGCCGGCATTTCCTTCCGGCACGGCGCACAGAACGTCGCCCAGAAATTCACCAGAACCAGCTTGCCCCGGTAGTCTGATAAACGGACCGAAGAAACCGTGAGAGCTTCCAGTTCGAAAGCAGGCGCCGGCAAACGTTCCTTCGGCCAGTCGATATCCAGCTCGCCGTATCCCTCGATCGGTGTCGCTGCAACGGCGACGCCCTGCAGCCACAGGCTCGCCAGCATCAGCAACACCAGACGGCGCATGGTGCCGCGCCTAACGGCCATTCCGACGCAGATAATCCAGGATAGACTGTCGCTCCTGCTCGTCCAGGGGCAGCATGCCGCGTTCTGCGATACGTTTTTCCATAACAGCCACCACCGCTGTCCACCCCTCATAGCCCAGGCGTTTGGGATGGGGCAGGACGTGGCAACTGCTGCAGCGGTCGATGTATACCTGCGCATCCGCCGTTCCGGCCTGCGGGATCGAGGTGCCGCCGTGCCGTACCGCCGGCCCCGAACAGGCGGACAGGCCTGCCATGAGGAGTATGGTTACGCCAGTTCGACACACAGTATTCCTTTTCATGGTATTCAGAACCCCAGGTTGCCGCCGCGTTGTGATTTGCCCGCGCCAAAGCCGTAGCGAATGCTTTTCGGCGTGGGCATTTCGATATACCAGGTGAGCATCACCCGGTAACTCTCTTCCAGCTGCGGGCCGTTCAAATCCTGATAGACTGGCACACCGACGCTGAAATCGACGATATGCAAAGGTATGGGTTGCCATTGAAAGCCGAGCGTCAGGAGTAGCTGCCTGCCACCATAATTGTCGGGATCCCACAACGGTGACATATACGGTGAGGCGGGGTCTCCGGGTGTGGTGCGACCGGATTCAGCCGTTACCGCCTCGTCCATCTCGCCCTGAATTTTGCCCTGGTACTTCGCATTCAGCTGCCCCTGGACAAGAAAATCATGGCGCAACTGGTACATGCCGTAGGTATCAATACGCAGTTCGTTACCGGGCCGGTAGTCACGGTCATTGTCGTACAATCGCGCGGTGTAGCTGCCGTTCACGCCCCACCACCAGGGCGAAGAGGACCCCTGGTAGAGCACGCCGATGGTCGGATCGAAGGTGCCCGAACCCAGTTGCATGCTGTAGGGAAGCTGTTCACCCTGACGCATAGCCAACGGGTGTTCACGGTTCTTCTCGTTGATTGAGCCCGTCGGGATGCTCAGCCCGAACAACAGGGACACCTGGCTGCGGGGAATGAGCGGGTCATCAGCATACAGGCGGTATTTCGCCATCAACATGGTGTCCGCAATGCCGCTGGACTCCATCGCGTAACCCTCCTGGCCGGTGACGGTCTGCATCATACTGTTGAACAGCATATCCATGCTGTTGTCCTTGTACATCAGCATGACGCCGGCAAAAAAATTGTCCGAGAAGCTGTAACCGGCAGTGACATTCATCATGCGCATATCCATGTCACTCGGCACTGCCATGAATTTACCGGTAGGTATGCCACCCATGACCGGCATGCCCAGCAGACTTTTGCTGCTGATGCTGTCCGTTCCGTCCCTCAGACCGTCCATGCGCATGTACATCGGGCTGACCTTGAGGCGAAACTCGTAGGTTTCAGGGATGCCTCCACCCGGGATGTTCATCGGCATGTTCCCGCCGCATTTCCCGCAACACAGCCCGACATAGGCCGAGGCTGACGGGTGTAACAGCAGTAACAGGACCATGAGGTGAAAACGGTAATTTTCGAACACAGCGTGCCCTCCGAATCTGTTTTGTTGTCTGGTGCAGCAACAAAGTATCGGGATTCAGGGGATCACAACAGTGACAAATTGTCGCACCCCGGGCGGCGGGACGTCCGGTTATCGGTGCGAGGAGCTGACGGGGGGGCGAGGCAGACTCAGAAGTACGATTTATTTACCCACATGTGTACCCAGATGCTGGCGGCATATCCAAGTGCAATGACCGGCGTCCACTTTAGGTGCCCGAAGAAGGTGTATTTTCCGCGCGCCTGCCCCATCAGTGCGACACCGGCTGCGGACCCGATCGACAGCAGCGATCCACCCACGCCCGCGGTCAGTGTTACCAGCAGCCACTGGCCGGTCGGCATGTCGGGGTTCATGGTAAGCACAGCGAACATCACCGGTATGTTGTCGACGATCGCAGACAGCAGTCCCACTGCGATGTTGGCGCTGGTCGCACCCCACTGGTTGTACATGACATCGGATGCCATAGACAGGTAACCGATGAATCCGAGCCCGCCGACACAGAGCACCACGCCATAGAAGAACAGCAGTGTGTCCCACTCGGCGCGCGCCACCTTGTTGAAGATGTCGAAGGGCACGACGTCACCGATCAGCCCGTTGTGCTCCAGCTCGACGCTGCGCGCAGCAAGACATTTTTGATGGGTTTTTTTCAGGTAAAAACCAAAGAACTGAAGATAGCCGAGGCCCGTGAGCATGCCGACGACCGGCGGCAGGCCAAGAAAATTATGGAAGCTGACAGCCGTGATAATCGTCAGCAAAAACAATCCTATGATACGTCGCGCACCACGGAACATGTTCACGGCTTCATCGTTGGCGGTCGGCTGTTCGTTGGGAATGGCAAAGTGCATCATGGCCGCCGGCACCGCGAAGTTCACCACAGCGGGCAGGAACAGCGCAAAGAAGGTCCAGAAATCGACCATGCCCTTCTGCCATACCATCAGTGTCGTAATGTCACCGAACGGGCTGAATGCGCCGCCGGCATTTGCCGCCACGACAATATTGATGCAGGCTAGCGTGACGAAACGGACGTTATCGCCGCCCACCGCAAGCACTACCGCACACATCAGCAGTGCCGTCGTCAGGTTGTCCGCAACAGGCGATATAAAGAACGCCAGGATCCCGGTCATCCAGAACAGCTGGCGGAACCCGAACCCCTTGCGGATCAACCAGGCGCGCAGCGCATCGAACACACGCCGTTCTTCCATTGAGTTGATGTAGGTCATCGCCACCAGCAGGAACAGCATTAACTCGGCATATTCGAGCAGGTTGTGACGAACCGCGTGCTCGGCCAGTTCCGACATGCCGTGGTTGGTGTAGATCCAGCCGATAATGCCCCAGATAAGTCCTGCACCGATGATGACCGGCTTTGATTTGCGCAGGTGGATGAATTCCTCGCCGATGACCAGCGCATAGGCGAACACGAAGATTGCCAGCGCGGCGTAGCCAACGCCGCTGCTGGTCAGGTCGAGGCGCATGGGTTCGTCCCCCTCCCCGGCCAGCGCCAGCGCGGGCAATAGAGTTGACAACAGCACGAGGAACACAGTGTAGACAGTGCGAGGGGACATCCGGGTTTCCTTTGTTTTTCGTTAGAACACGATGTTCATCATGACCATCGAGACCACGAGGAACAGGATCGTCATGATACCACCGGCGCGGACGAAATCCGGCACCCGGTAACCACCGGGCCCCATGATGAGCGCATTGACCTGGTGAGTGGGGATCAGGAAGGAGTTGGACGTCGCGATGGCGACTGTCAGCGCGAACAGTGCCGGGTCAGCGCCGACGCCAATAGCGATATTCACGGCCAGCGGCACCAGCAGTACCGTTGCGCCGACGTTCGACATGACCAGCGTAAAGAAGGTCGCGAGCACTGCGACAGCTGCCTGGATCACCCAGATCGGCATGTCGCCGACCACTGACAGGGTCTGTTCGGCGATCCACTTGGCCGTGCCCGAGGTTTCCACAGCGAGACCGAGCGGAATCAGACTGGCGAGCAGGAACACGGTTTTCCAGGAGACCGCTTCATAGGCCTCCTCGATCTTTATGACGCCGGACAGAATCATGCCGATGGCGCCCGTCAGCAACGCGATCGACAGGCGCAGATCTGTGAACAGAACCAGGGCCAGCGCGATGGCAAAGAACAGAGCGGCCCAGCCTACCTTGTGCGGGCGGGTCTCCTCGTGCGGATACTCGGTTGTCACTATGACGAAATTGCGGTCTTTTTCGAGACGCGCCAGGGCATCCCACGCCGTGTGCACCACCAGCGTATCACCGGCCTTGAACGGCATCTCGCGGATATTGTCGCCTTCGCGCAGGGTCTTGCCGTCGCGGTGCAGTGCCACCAGCGCCAGCCCGTAGGTTTTACGCAGCCACACGTCGCGGGCGCTCTTGCCGATCAACTGCGATCCCGGCGGGATAACGATTTCCGCAATACCGGCCTTGGCGGATGACAGGGACTCGGTGAAGCTGCGCAGTTCGCTGCGCAGCTTGAGTCCGTAGGTCTCGACAAACTTTCTGATGTTCTTTTCCGCAGCGACAACACCGAGCACCATGCCCGCCTCGATCCTGGAGTCTCGTGCCAGGCCATTGGGGGCGACCAGGCTCTCCTGCCCGGCACGCTTGCTGGCGATGACCCGGATGCGACAGGACGACTCGATGTCATCCAGCTGTTTGCCGACCAGCGGACTGTCTTCCGGCACCACGATTTCGAACAATTCGTAGTTGATGCCATAGACGTCCCTGAAATAGTCCATGGTGCTGGCGGCCCTGGTGCGGTTGTCGGTCTGCCCCGCCGGAAGTACAAAGCGTCCGGCAATCACGAAATAGAGGATGCCGGTCGTCACCAGTGCCAGACCAACCGGGGTCACGGAAAACAGCGACCATGTCTCCATCTGCTGGTCCGGCGGCAGCGCCTCGTTGGATGTCAGGATCAGATCGTTGAGCAGGATCAGGGGCGACGAACCGACCATGGTGACAGTACCACCGAGGATTGCGCAAAAGCCCATCGGCATCAGCAGACGCGACAGCGGCAGTCCCGAGCGCGCAGAAATACGGCTGACGACCGGCAGGAACAGCGCAGCAGCACCGACATTCTGCATGAACGATGAAATGATGCCGACGGTGCTGGAAATGATCGGAATGATGCGCCCTTCCGTGGTGCCGCCCACCTTTAATATAAAGGTGGCTACCTTGCTCATCAGACCGGTGCGATCGAGCCCGGCGCCGATGATCATGACGGCGATAATCGACATTACCGCGTTACTGGAAAACCCGTTGAATATTTTCTGGGTATCCACCAACCCCTGTTCGAGTCCCATCAGCGGGGCGAACAGCGAGGTGAGCCCGAGCAACACCATCACGCTGACCGCTGCAACATCGACGCCGACCACCTCGAAAACGAACAAATAGATCGTCAGTAGCAGCAGGCCGGTAACCCAGGCAATTTCAACGCTCGGGGTGACCGTGGTGAGGCCAAGAGCCATGGCCAGGAAAATCAGCGCAGCGATACCCTGACGACGCGTAAATGATGAACTATCTTCAGTCATAGCAGTTTCTTACCGCATTTTGTTAATGCAGCGCCTTGTTAATATTTTGTGAAGATTTCCGAGAGAGGCGCGCATGCTATCCAACTCCCTGTATACTGAGAAGCAAATTTAACAGGCCAATTTGAACAAAATTTTTGCACACGTGTCATGGATTTTGAACAACTCAAGACCTTCCTGGAAGTCGAACGCATGCGCAATTTCCGCAAGGCGGCGGAAAATCTCTGTATCTCTCCTTCTGCTGTCAGTGCCCGGGTGCGGCAGCTGGAGGACACCCTGGGCCTGTCGCTGTTCCGGCGCGACCGCCAGAAGGTGAGCCTGACACCCGCCGGCGAACGTTTTGAACGACATGCCCGATTTATCGTTGGTGCCTGGGAGCGCGCCCACGAGGAAATTGCGCTCAGCGGGCAGGTCGACAAGCGGCTGGTGATCGGTGGTCTGGCCAGTCTTTGGGAAATCTACCTGCAGGACTGGCTGAACAGTATCCATTACAGTGCCCCGCTGATCGGGCTGCGCGCCGAAGCCGGCACCTCGAAACGTATTGTGCAGAAGCTTGAACAGGGCGTGCTCGACCTGGGTTTCCTGTTCGAACCGCCGCACCTGCGTGACATGGTGATACAGGAAGTCCGCGATGTTGCCATGGTTATGGTGTCGAGTGAACGCGACATGCCGGTCGACCGGGCACTGGCCGAGGGGTACGTGCGCGTCGATTGGGGCACATCCTTTACCAGCCTGCACGAAAGCTACTTCCCGCAGCGGCCTATTGCCGCCGTGCGAGCCAACGTCGGCAGCATCGCGCTGGGGTTGATCGAGTGCTGTGGCGGATCGGCCTATCTGCCGGCATCGCTGGTGGAGCAAAAGCTGGCTGACGGCACCATGTGGCGGGTGCCTGAAGCGCCGGAGATTTCGCTCAAGAGTTATGCCGTGTTTCCGATACACGGTGAACACCGCTTGTTAATCGACCAGCTTCTGGAACGGTTTCAGGTCGGTCTCGCCGGGCAATAAGTCCGTCGGTTTGTCCGGGAGCCATGAACTTCCGGGAATTCGGGAGGTCACAGTTTGCGTGTGCGACCACATACCTTATACTGCGGCCCTATGTCGAATCACAAGCTCCTATCGCTACTGATTGCCTTACTGCTGACGCTGTCGCCGTTTGCAGCGCTTGACGTGGCGGCAGCGCTTGCCGGCAAGGGGCACTGCATGACGATGGGCAGCAGCGATAATGGTGATGCGGTCGGCATGCATCATGCCACTACCTCCCCCGGTGATCAGGGCATGCCAAACTGCAAATACTGCCAGGATAACAGCTGTAGCGACAATAACTGTGCAGATCACGGCTGCGGAAGCGGGCATGGCCTTTCCGTGCTGAACACCCCGGTTACACCTGTGCATTACGGCGGCACCGCATCACACGGCGTCAGCGCCTGTGCCGGCGGCCTGCTGTCCCGCAGCGCACCTCCCCTGCTCCGCCCTCCCGTCTAGTATTCCCCTGATCGTAGCCGACTCACGCGCTGATGCGCGGTGTGTCATTGTGTTATCCACAAAGGGAGTACCGACATGTTCCTATGTCGTATAAAAATGCGCTGCACACGAACTGCAGCACGCTGGATTCTGCACGGGACAGTCCGGCTGGGCGCAGGCACGTTGATGCTGGGTGTTGCTGCAGGTGTTGTTCAGGCGGAGCCTGTACTGACCCTTGAGGAAGCTGAACAGCTTGCGCTGGCACACGATCCTGCCGTGATGGGCAGTCAGGCACGTGCCGAGGCACTGCAGGAGCAGTCCGTGGCTGCCGGGCAGTTGCCGGACCCCAAATTGCTGCTGGGCATGTGGAATGTGCCGGTCAATGATTTCAGTGTCAGCCGCGAGCCAACGACACAGCTGCGTACCGGCATACGGCAGGCATTTCCGCGCGGAAAGACGCTGAAATACCGCCAGCGAAGTACCGAATGGATGAGCAAGGCAGAGTCCGCCGGGACCCGGGTTACGAAACTGGAGATCCAGCGCGATGTCCGTCTGGCCTGGCTGGAACTGTACTATCAACAGCGTGCCGGTGGCATCGTGGATCAGTCCCGCGAACTGTTCCAGCAACTGGTCGATATTACCCGTTCTCATTTTGCCACCGGCCGTGTCAGCCAGCAGGATGTTCTGCAGGCGCAACTGGAATTGTTGCGGCTCGACGACCGGGCAACCCGCATCAACAAGCAGGCTGACGTGCAACGGGCCAGGCTGAGTCGCTGGCTGGGTGAGCGCGCCTGGTCGCCTGTTGACGAAAGTTTCCCTCAGCTGCCTGCTCCACCGAAGCGTGACCTGTTGCGTGCTTCCCTGCCGTCGCACCCCTCTATTTCCGCTGCCAGCGCGCGCGTGGAAGCCCGCCAGCAGCTCGTCAAGGTGGCACGCGAGCAGTACAAACCCGGTTTTAATGTCGGTGTCGAATATCGCAAGCGTTTCGGCGACAACCCGGACAACACATCCCGCAACGACATGATGGCCGCCATGGTGACACTGAACCTGCCACTGTTCACCGAAAAGCGCCAGGACCGGCAGCTGGCCGCCAGCCAGTCGCTGGCCGATGCAGCGATCCAGGCGCGCGAGGAGCGTCTGCGCGAGCTGCAACGCACGCTCGACAGTGACTATGCGCGCTGGCTGCGGCTGGGCGAACAGGAAGACCTGTATCGCGAAAAGCTGCTCCGCGAGGCGCACGACAATGCTGACGCGGCACTGTCCTCCTACCAGAACGGCATAAACGAATTTACCACCCTGATGCGGGCGCGCCTGCTGGAACTGGAAGTGCGCCTGCAGGACCTCCGTATTCGCGTCGATCGCGCCAAGGCCGCAGCACGACTGCTGTTCCTTGCCGCCACCACATCCGACGCCACGAACAACCCGGGAGAAAACCCATGAAACTGTCAGTTACGCCCCTTTGTCTAGCCCTGCTTGCCGCTACCGGCGCGGCAGCGCTGACATCAACGCCGGCAATCGCCGCGGAAGACAAGGAGATCCTTTACTGGGTGGCCCCCATGAATCCCAGCTACCGGCGCGACAAACCCGGCAAGTCACCCATGGGCATGGATCTCGTGCCGGTATACGCCGACGCGGAAAACGAAGGCGATATCGTCAAAATCAACCCGGTCATGGTACAGAACCTTGGTGTGCGTACCGCGAAGGTCGAACGCGGCAAGCTCTGGCGACTGGTCGAGGCGGTCGGTTACGTGGCCTTCGATGAACGCAAGCTCAGCCACGTTCACCTGCGTACCGACGGCTGGATCGACAAGCTCAACGTGAAATCCAACGGTGAGCGTGTCAACAAGGGCGATGTGCTGTTCGAACTGTATTCCCGGGAGCTGGTCAATGCGCAGGAGGAGTACATTCAGGCCCTGCGCGGTAACAACGATTACCTGAAGCGCGCCTCCCGCGAACGTCTGGATGCGCTCGGCATGAGTGCACAGCAAATCCGCGAAGTCGCAAAGAAGCGTCGTGCCTTCCAGAAAGTACGGATACTGGCCAGCCAGAATGGCATCGTACATAACCTGAATGTTCGTGAGGGCATGTATGTCAAGCCCAGCATGGAAGTCCTGACGCTGGCGGACCTGTCCAGTGTGTGGCTGCTGATCGACGTATTCGAGCGCCAGTCTGACTGGGTTGCTGTCGGCCAGCCGGCGGAAGTCCGGCTCGGCTACCTGCCCGGCAGGGTGTGGGAAGGCAATGTCGAATTTGTCTACCCGACTATTGATCCCAGGACGAGAACTCTCCAGGCACGCCTGCAATTCAATAACCCCAATGAGACGCTCAAGCCGAATATGTACGCCGATGTGCGCATCTATGCCGGTCCGAAAAACGACGTGCTGAGTATTCCCCGCGAGGCACTTATCAAGGGTGCCGACGCCCAGCGTGTCGTGCTTTCACTGGGTGACGGGCGTTTCCGCGCCGTACCGGTTGTGGCCGGCATGGAGAGCGGTGAACGGGTGGAAATTCTCAAGGGCCTGAACGAGGGCGATACTGTTGTGACGTCGGCCCAGTTCCTGATCGACTCCGAAGCCAGCCTCAGGGCCAGCTTCAGCCGTATGGGTTCGGATGACACCGAAGACAGTAGCAGCGCCCCGGCAGCAGAACCGGTGATGGGCATGGGGGTCGTTAACGAAATCTTCCCCGAAGAGCGACGAGTGAATATCTCCCACGAGCCGATTGAGGCACTCGGCTGGCCCGGCATGACAATGGACTTCGACCTGGACGAAAGCGCCAGCCTGGAGGGGATCGAACCCGGGAGCAAAGTGCATTTCATGCTGATCAGGAATGACCAGGGTGATTACGTTATCGATTCAATCCGCGCTGTGGAATAGATAGCAGCTCTGTGGCAACCAAACTACTCGAGAGATTCGACACATGATTGCAAACATCATCCACTGGTCGATCAGAAACCGTTTTCTGGTACTGCTCATGACCCTCGGCCTGATCGCGTGGGGCGTCTATTCGGTTAAAAATACGCCGCTGGACGCCTTGCCCGACCTGTCTGACGTGCAGGTCATTATCAAGACCAGTTTTCCCGGCCAGGCGCCCCAGGTTGTCGAGGACCAGGTGACCTATCCGCTTACCACCACCATGTTGTCGGTACCCAAGGCAACGACGGTGCGCGGTTACTCCTTCTTCGGCGATTCCTTCGTGTACATCCTGTTCGAGGACGGTACCGACCTGTACTGGGCGCGCTCACGCGTGCTGGAATACCTGAGTCAGGTACAGAGCCGCCTGCCTGCCAATGCCGAGACCGCACTGGGCCCGGATGCTACCGGTGTCGGCTGGGTGTACGAATACGCACTGGTCGACCGAACCGGTCAACACGACCTGTCACAACTGCGCAGCATCCAGGACTGGTTCCTGAAGTACGAACTCCAGACTGTCCCCGGGGTGTCCGAGGTCGCCACCATCGGCGGCATGGTCAAGCAGTACCAGGTCGTTGTCGATCCTGACCGGCTGCGCGCCTACGGTATTTCGCTCGACCGCGTAAAACGTGCCATACAGCGCGGTAATCAGGAAGTCGGCGGTTCGGTGATTGAAATGGCCGAAGCCGAGTACATGGTGCGCGCCACCGGCTATATCGAGGGTATCGAGCAACTCCGTCAGATCCCGCTGGGCATGAATGCCAACGGCACGCCGGTATTGCTGGAGGACATCGCCGATATCCGCCTCGGTCCGCAAATGCGTCGGGGTATCGCCGAACTGAATGGAGAGGGCGAAGTCGTCGGCGGCGTGATTATCATGCGCTGGGGCGAGAATGCGCTGACGACGATCGAGGGCGTCAAGGAAAAGCTGAAAACATTGCAGGCCAGCCTGCCGGATGGCGTCGAGATCGTGCCAACCTATGACCGCTCCGGCCTGATCGAGCGTGCCATCGATACGCTGAAGGAGAAGCTGGTTGAGGAATTTATTGTTGTCACGCTGGTGTGCGCGATATTCCTGTTCCACATTCGTTCGGCGCTGGTGGTGTTGCTCAGTCTGCCGGTCGGCATCCTGGTGGCCTTTATTGTCATGCACCTGCAAGGCATTAATGCCAACATCATGTCGCTTGGCGGTATTGCCATCGCTATTGGCGCCATGGTCGACGCTGCTATCGTGATGATAGAAAACGTACACAAGCACATGGAAAAGGAGGAAGTCACCGACGAAAATCGCTGGGCAATCATGGCGAAAGCATCTGCTGAAGTCGGCCCCGCGTTGTTTTTCTCGCTGCTGATCATCACGCTGAGTTTCCTGCCGGTATTCACGCTGGAGGCCCAGGAAGGCCGTATGTTCTCGCCGCTCGCGTTCACCAAGACCTATGCGATGGCAGCGGCAGCGGGCCTGTCGATAACGCTGGTGCCGGTCCTCATGGGGTACTTTATACGCGGCAAGATTGTCGCTGAAGACAAGAACCCCGTGAACCGGTTGTTGATCGGCGGCTACCGGCCAATCATCAATCGCGTGCTCGCCATGCCAAAGACCATTGTGCTGGTTTCCGCCCTGGCTGCGGCCTCCATGCTGTGGCCGCTGAGCGGCTGGTGGCCGCTGGATCATGGCATCGGTTCCGAGTTCATGCCGGACCTCAACGAAGGCGACATGTTGTATATGCCAAGCACTTTCCCCGCTGTCTCCATCGGCAAGGCACAGGAAATCATCCAGCAGACCAACAAGCTGATTGCTACGGTGCCCGAGGTCAAACGGGTGTTCGGCAAGGTCGGGCGTGCCGAGTCGGCCACTGACCCTGCGCCGTTGACCATGATCGAGACAACCATACAGCTCAAACCGCTGGATGAGTGGCGCGAAGGCATGACCATGGACAAGCTGCGCCGCGAACTCGACGCACTGGTGAAAATCCCCGGCATAAGTAATGCATGGGTCATGCCGATCAAGAACCGTATCGACATGCTGGCGACCGGTATCAAGACACCGGTTGGTATCAAGGTGGCCGGTCCCGACCTTGCCGTTATCCAGGAGATCGGCAAGGATATCGAGCGGGTTCTGACGCCCGTCCCGGGTACCGTGTCGGTGTTCTCCGAGCGTGTGGTCGGTGGCCGGTACGTGCTGGTCGACATCGATCGCACCGCGGCATCGCGCTACGGGCTCAATATTGCCGACGTACAGCAGATTGTCAGCACCGCGGTGGGCGGAATGAATGTCACCGAAACGATCGAAGGACTGGAACGCTACCCGGTCAATCTGCGCTACCCGCGCTGGGTGCGCGATTCAGAAGTCAAGCTGGCGGAACTTCCTATTCGCACCCCGGATGGAGCCCAGATTCCGCTTGGTGATGTTGCCGATGTGAAAATTGTCGGCGGACCGGGGGTCATCAAGA
>CAYSRA010000022.1:0-29622 GCA_964433205.1 uncultured Thiohalobacter sp.
GAAAAATTGTGATGTTTCCTGGCTTTTCAATGCTCGTTTAACATAATCTTTATGTTTGTCATGGTAGGTTAGCCGCGTCGTGGAAATGGCCCCGAGCCCAGTGTGAACCGGGGCTGCCGAGGCCTCAGCGCGTTCCGTTAATCCCGGTTTCAGGGCAGTGTGTTGTGGGTATTTATCGTTCCATGCGCGTGGTCGGTATTCTGGTGCTCGCCTACAGCGTGAGCATGGTGCCGCCGATCCTGGTGTCGCTCTGGTATGGCGATGGCGAAGCCCGGCATTTTGCCGGCGCCCTGCTGGCCATATCGGTCGCCGGCCTGGTCATTACGCTGGTGGCCAGCCTGCGCGGCAGCGGCCGCAGCCTGAGACGACGCGATGGTTTTATTGTCGTGGTGTTTTTCTGGATCGTGCTCAGCATGCTGGGCGCTATCCCGCTGATGCTGGGCACGCACCTGTCGTTCGTGGATGCGCTGTTCGAGGCAGTATCGGGTTTTACCACCACCGGTGCAACGGTGATTGTCGGACTGGATAGTCTGCCGCCGTCGATCCTGTATTACCGGCAGCAGTTGCAGTGGCTGGGCGGTATGGGGCTGGTGGTGCTGGCCATTGCCGTATTGCCAATGCTCGGTATCGGTGGTGCGCAGTTGTACCGTGCGGAGACGCCGGGGCCGGGCAAGGACGAGAAGATTACGCCGCGGCTGGTGCAGGGAGCGCGGGCGTTGTGGATGATCTACGTCGGTCTGACAGTTTCGTGTGCAACCGCCTACTGGCTGGCCGGCATGCCGGTGTTCGACGCGGTTGCGCACAGCTTCTCAACGGTTTCGACCGGTGGTTTTTCCACCCACGATGCCAGTCTGGGTTACTACGACAGTGCCGCGATAGAATGGGTTGCGACGTTTTTCATGTTACTCGGTGGCATTAATTTCGGTGTGCACTACCTGGTGCTGAGGGACCACAACCCGCTGCACTATTTTCAGGATACGGAAGTGCGCAGCTACTTCATGATTATCCTGGTGCTGCTGCTGGTTATTTTTTCGTCGTTGACGTTGACCGGTGTGTACCAGAGCTTCGGTCATGCGGTGATGGACGCCGGGTTCGAGGTGGTTTCGATTATCACCAGTACCGGCCTGGGCGAAGCGGATTTTTCGCAGTGGCCGCTGTTTTTGCCGCTGTTGCTGATTTTTACCAGTTTCATTGGCGGCTGTGGCGGTTCCACGGCCGGCGGTATCAAGGTGCTGCGCATCGTGCTTTTGTTCAAGCAGGGTGCGCGCGAGGTGACCAACCTGATGCACCCGCACGCGATCCGGCCGATCAAGATCGGCGGTCGCGTGGTTAACAACCGCACCATTCAGTCGGTGTGGGGATTTTTTTCGGTGTATCTGTTTGTATTTGTGATCCTGACCCTGCTGATGATGGCGGCGGGACTGGATCAGGTCAGCGCATTCTCGGCGGTGGCCACCAGCATCAACAACCTCGGGCCCGGCCTGGGGGAGGTGGCCTACACCTTCGCCACGGTCAGTGATCCGGTCAAGTTGCTGGCGATGATTGCCATGCTGCTCGGGCGGCTGGAAATCTTCACTCTGCTGGTGTTGCTGAACCCCCGCTTCTGGCTGGAGTAGTTTTTGTTTTTTTGGCTTTGTTAATTCAGGAGTTTCGATGAGTCAGCGGATTGTGCCCGATAAATACCGACGTTTTCTGCCCTTCCTGGCCTGGTGGCCGATGGTCAACAAGCAGACGGCACGTACGGATTTTCTTGCCGGCCTGACCGGCGCTATTGTGGTGCTGCCCCAGGGTGTGGCATTTGCGACCATTGCCGGCATGCCGCCGGAGTATGGTCTGTATGCCGGCATGGTGCCGGCCATTATTGCGGCGTTTTTCGGTTCCTCGTGGCACCTGGTGTCCGGGCCGACCACGGCGGCATCGATTGTGCTGTTTTCCTCGCTCAGCGCGCTCGCCGAACCGGGATCGGCACAGTACGTCACGCTGGCCCTGACACTCACCTTTATGGTGGGCGTGATTGAGCTGGCACTGGGACTCGCGCGCATGGGGGCACTGGTCAACTTTATTTCGCACTCGGTGATTGTCGGCTTCACGGCCGGGGCGGCAATACTCATTGCCAGCAAGCAGTTGAAGAATTTCTTCGGCGTCCCGATTGAACGCGGCGGCCATCTGCATGACGTGCTGGTGCAGTTCTGGCACCAGATACCCAATATTAGCGGTCATGTCACGCTGGTGGCCGCGATTACATTGTTCTCCGGTATTCTCGTGAAACGTTTCTGGCCGCGTATGCCGCACCTCATTGTCGCCATGGTACTGGGCAGCCTGGTGGGGGTGTGGCTGAACCAGCGTTACGGTATCGATGCCACAGGCATCAGCACGGTGGGCGCACTGCCGCGGTCGCTGCCGCCGCTGTCGTCACCGGATTTCTCGCTGGAAACCATCAAGGACCTGGCCACCCCGGCACTGGCGGTGACCCTGTTCGCGCTGACCGAAGCGGTGTCGATCGGGCGTTCGCTGGCCGCGCGCAGTGGCCAGCGCATCGACGGCAACCAGGAGTTTATTGGCCAGGGTCTGTCGAATCTGGCCGGCGGTTTCTTTTCCGGCTATGTCGCGACGGGTTCTTTCAACCGCAGTGGCCTGAATTACCAGGCTGGTGCGAAAACTCCGCTGGCAGCGATGTTTGCCGGTCTGTTGCTGATGATCATCGTGTTGCTGGTGGCACCGCTGGCGGCTTATCTGCCCAATGCGGCAATGGCCGGTATTCTGTTTCTGGTGGCCTGGGGGCTGATCGATTTCCACGAGATCGGGCATATTCTCAAGGCCAGCCGCCGCGAGACCGCAATCATGGGGGTTACCTTCTTCGGTGCCCTGTTCCTGGAACTGGAACTGGCGATCTTTGCCGGCGTCATGCTGTCGCTGGTGCTGTACCTGATGCGGGTGTCCAAGCCGCGTATCATCAGTCGCGTGCCGGATCCCTCGTTGCCGAAGCGCAAGTTCAATACGGGAGAGCACCTGCCCCAGTGTCCGCAGCTGCACATCCTGCGCATCGATGGCTCGATCTTCTTTGGCTCCGTCAATCACATCCAGGAAGCGTTTGCAGAACTGGAAGAGAAACACCCGGAACAGAAGCACCTCGCCATTATTGCCCAGGGTATCAACTTCGTGGATATCGCCGGCGGCGCCGCGCTGGTGGCCGAGGCGCGCAAGCGCCGGGCGCGTGGCGGCGGTTTCTACCTCATCAACGTCAAAAAAGGACTGTGGGATTCGCTGGAATCCTGTGGCTGCCTCGATGAAATCGGTCCCAACAACGTATTCAAGTCGAAATCGGCCGCGTTGACGGGTATCTTCCAGAAGCTGGACAAGGAAATCTGTCGCCACTGCGACAAACGTATTTTCCGCGAATGTGCGTCGGTGGAGCGGGCGCCGGAACAGGAGTCCTGACAACGTACTATGTACATACTGGTAATCGAAGATAACCCGGACCTGGTCGCGAACCTCTACGACTACCTGGAGCCCAAGAGTTACGTGCTGGACGCAGCCTACGATGCACGCACCGGGCTGCAGTTCGCCACTGACACTGAAAAGAGTTTCGATGCGATTATTCTCGACCTGACGTTGCCGGGGCTGGATGGTCTGGAGCTGTGCCGCCAGTTGCGTGATTCCGGCAGCAACACGCCGGTGCTGATGCTGACTGCCCGCGATACGCTGGACGCCAAGCTGAAAGGGTTCGCGGCCGGTGCCGACGACTACCTGGTCAAGCCGTTTGCGCTGCAGGAACTGGAGGCGCGCTTGAGTGCGCTGATCCGTCGCGCCCGCTGCGATCACGAACACGAACACGAACCGTTGACCGTTGCCGACCTGGTGTTCGACCCGAAAACCCTGTCGGTGCAGCGTGCCGGTCAGTCGATCACGCTGCCGCCAATCCCGCTGAAGATTCTTGCCCTGCTGATCCGCCAGTCGCCGCGCGTGGTGCCGCGCCGCGAACTGGAACGACGCATCTGGGGCAACGAACGCCCGGACAGCGATTCGCTGCGCACGCACCTGCATGTGCTGCGCTCGGCAATCGACAAACCTTTCGAAACACACCTGCTGAGAACGGTACACGGTATGGGTTACCAGCTTGCCGCGCCGGATGAAGTACAGGACTAGTCTTCGCTACCGTATCACCATAGCCTTTGCGCTGATCGGCGGTCTGGTCAGTTTCGCGCTTGCCACCGCGTTGTACTGGCTGACCATCAATATGGAAGAACGGCTGATCGCCGAAACCCTGTCCGCCGAGGTGGAAGACTTCATCACGCGCTATCGGGAAGATCCATCAGTTGCGCCGCCGTCCAGTACCCTGATGCAGATCCGCGTGGTCGATGTCCGGGACGGGCAGGCGGCTACCGCAGCGTTGAGTAACCTCGGTGCCGGCCTGCACCACGTGTCGCTGGACAGTGGTGGTTACTACGTCGAAGTGCGCGTGGTCGGGGCGAAGCGTTTTATTGCACTCTACGACGACTCCCAGATACGCCATCGCGAGAGCCAGTACCAGGCTTTTCTGGTCGGGGCGGTACTGGTGATGTTGCTGCTGTCCGCGGCGCTGGGACGGTGGCTGGCCGACCGGGTGGTATCGCCCGTCAGCGAGCTGGGGCGGCGCGTGCGCCGGCTGGAGCCGGAGGGTGAGCCTCGTGAACTGGGCCGGGACTTTCCCCACGACGAGGTCGGTTTTCTGGCCTCCGAGTTTGACGCCTACCAGCAACGCCTGCGGGCTTTTATCGAGCGCGAGCAGAGTTTTACCGCTGACGTCAGCCACGAACTGCGCACACCGCTGGCGGTGATCGAGGGCGCCGCGGAGGTGTTGCAGGAAGATGTCGGCCTGAGTGAAGCGCAGCGCACCCGCGTCAGGCGGATCGCACGCGCAGCGCATGAAATGACAGAGATGACTGCCGCACTGCTCGAACTGGCGCGCGAACAACGCCGCGATCAGGTTCCCGGTGACTGTGATGTGGCAGCGTTGCTGGAAGATGTCGTCGACAGCCACCGTCACCTGCTGGAACGTCGTGAAGTGAGTGTCGAGCTGGATATCGAATCACAGGCGCATTTGCCGGTGCAGTGTGCGTTGCTGCGTATCGTGCTGGCAAACCTTGTCCGCAATGCATTTTCGTATACCCGCAAGGGGCGGGTGAAGATTACCCTGGACGAGCACGGTATCACCGTGATGGACACCGGCGAGGGCATCCCCCCTGATCAGATCGGGGAAGTGTTCAAACCCTTCTACAGTGCGCGTGGCGGAGAAGGTATCGGGTTGTCGCTGGTGCGGCGCATCTGCGAGAACTACGGCTGGGAAGTTTCACTGGACAGTGAGGTCGGGCGGGGGACGCGTTTTCGCCTGGAATTCGCTGCGCGGTGATTGCCATCAGCCAATAAAACAAAAGGCCCCGTAAGGGGCCTTTTTACTGCAAATGCGTGTGCGACTCAGCTGCAGCCCTTGGGGCGCGGCAGGCCGGCAATCTTGTTGGCACACTTGATCAGTCCGGTGGGAAACAGCGAGTAGATATATTTCTGGTCGCTGCGGTCCTTGCCGTACTTTTTCTTCATCAGTTTGGAGAACTGGCGGGGTTCACAGACTGTGCCATTGTCGTGGAAATATTCACGCGCCAGGTTGATGATGTCCCAGTGTTCCTCGGTCAGTTCCGGAACGTGTTCGCTTTTGGCGATTTCCACGGCCAGTTCCGGGCTCCATTCGTCCAGGTTCAGCAACCAGCCTGCTTCACTCAGTTCGATCACTTTACCATTTACTTCTGCTTGCATCGTTCAATGCTCCTTCCCGTTTCATGTATTGCTTTGGTTGAATAGTTGACTAATTTTATCAGGTATTGTCAATAATTACCATTTTATGAAATGCTTATGTCGCACAGACGGTTGCCGGCATCACTCCTGCAGCGGCACGACAGGTGCAAAATGCCGCGCAATTGGTACAATGCCGCGTCCTCCGGCCACGCGCCGGCTTTTTCGGACAACGAGTTATGGTGATCTGTACCGGTCCCCTCGCGACAGTAAACTGTGAATCCGGTCAGGCCCGGAAGGGAGCAGCCGCAGCAGTGGACCTGGGCGCCGGGGTGTGGCTGGTACGGGTCGCCACCCATTATTCAGTAATCCTGCGTCCCGGCTTCTGTATAATCAGCCGGGTTTCAGGATATCTTTCGGATCATTCATGAGTTATCAGGTTCTGGCGCGCAAATGGCGGCCGCGAAAGTTCGCCGAAATGGTAGGGCAGGAGCATGTGCTGCGCGCGCTGATCAACGCGCTGGACAATGATCGGTTGCACCACGCCTACCTGTTTACCGGCACGCGCGGCGTCGGCAAGACCACGGTGGCGCGTATTTTCGCCAAATCCCTGAACTGCGAATCCGGCGTCAGCGCCGAACCCTGCGGTGAATGTTCCGCCTGCGTGGAAATCGACGAGGGCCGTTTCGTGGACCTGATCGAGGTCGATGCGGCCTCGCGCACCAAGGTCGAGGATACCCGTGAACTGCTCGATAACGTGCAGTATGCGCCGACCCGCGGACGCTACAAGGTTTACCTCATCGACGAGGTGCACATGCTCTCCGCGCACAGCTTCAATGCGCTGCTGAAAACGCTCGAAGAGCCGCCGCCACACGTCAAGTTCCTGCTCGCCACCACCGACCCGCAAAAGCTGCCGGCCACGGTGCTGTCGCGTTGCCTGCAGTTCAATCTGAAGCGGTTGCCGATCCCGCTGATTACCGGTCACCTGGAAGCCCTGCTCAAGGCGGAGTCGATCGACGCTGAAGCGGCCGCGTTGCGCCTGCTGGCACGCGCCGCCGACGGCAGTATGCGCGATGCATTGAGTCTGCTCGACCAGGCGATTGCGTTCGGTGACGGCGGGGTGGGGGAGGCCGACGTACGCGCCATGCTCGGCACCATTGAGCGCAGCCACGTCGTCGAGATCCTGCGTGCGCTGGCCGACGCGGATGCCTCGGCGCTGCTGGCGGTGGTCGAACGCCTGTCGCAGCAGGCGCCGGACTATGAAGGTTTGCTGGCGGAATTGCTGACCGATCTGCAGCAGATTGCGATCGCCCAGGTCGCCCCCGATGCCATCGATGCCCATGTTGAAGCGCGCGACACGCTGCTGGAACTGGCGCAGCGCATGGACCCGGAAGACGTGCAGCTGTATTACCAGATCGGCCTGGTGGGCCGGCGCGACCTGCCGCTGTCGCCGGAACCGCGCGGTGGTATGGAAATGATTCTGTTGCGCATGCTGGCGTTCCGGCCGGTGACGGGGCAGGTTGCGGACGCCCCGGCGCGCCCGGTTCAGGTACGTGCGGCGACGGGGGCGGCGACGCCATCGTCCGGCAGCACGGCAAAGCCGCCTGCTGCGACTGCCGCCGTGGCGGAGGTGCCATCGGCGCGCCCGGCTCAGACCCTGTCGGAAGACGCCGACTGGTCGGCGCTGGTCGAGTGCATGCAACTCAAGGGCATCCTCGGGGAACTGGCGATGAACTGCGCGGTCCAGAGTCGTGCAGACGGCAAATGGCAGCTGACGCTGGACAGCGACCACCAGCAGTTGTTGAGCAAGCAGCGCCACCAGCAGCTGGAAGCAAAGGTGGGCGAATGCGTGGGCAAACGCATCCGGCTGGACATCACGGTGCAGGACGCCGGCGTCGTTACGCCGGCCGTGCAGCGCCAGCGTGATGCGGAGCAGCGGCAGGCCGGGGCCGTCGAGGCCATTACCTCGGACCCGAACGTCAAGGCGTTTCAGAAGACCTTCGACGCCACCCTGCACGACGAAACCATTCGACCCCTGGACAGTTAAACATCATCCATCATTGAGGAACGACACGTATGAAAGGCGGACTCGGTAACCTGATGAAGCAGGCCCAGCAGATGCAGGCCAACGTACAGAAGGCACAGGAAGAGATTGCGAAGATGGAAGCCACCGGCGAAGCCGGCGGCGGCCTGGTCAAGGTGACGCTCAACGGGCGGCACGAAGCGCGCCGCGTGGAAATCGACGACAGCCTGATCGGCGACGACAAGGAAATGCTCGAAGACCTGATTGCCGCGGCCATCAACGACGCGACACACAAGGTTGAGGCCATGTCGCAGGAGCACATGGCCGGCATGACCGCGGGCATGAACCTGCCTGCGGGCATGAAGCTGCCCTTCTGACACCTGCATGGCGGTATCCCCCCTTATCCAGCAGCTGATGGAAGCGCTGCGCTGTCTGCCCGGCGTGGGCAACAAGACTGCGCAGCGCATGGCCTACCACCTGCTCGAACGCGATCGCGAAGGCGGCCGGCAATTGTCCGCCGTGTTGCTCAGGGCCATGGACGGCATTGGTCATTGCAGTGACTGCCGCACCCTGTGTGAGGCCGGGACCTGTTCACTGTGCGCCAGCAGTAGCCGTGACGACACTGCGCTGTGTGTGGTGGAGAGCCCGATGGATGTCGAAGCGCTGGAACAGGCGACCGACTTCCGCGGCCGTTACTTTGTGCTGATGGGGCACCTGTCGCCGCTCGATGGTATCGGCCCGGAGGAACTCGGCCTGGACAAGCTCGCTGAACGTTTTGCCAGGGGCGGGTTGCAGGAAGTGATCCTGGCGACCAACCCGACTGTGGAAGGGGAGGCCACCGCGCAGTACATCAACGAACTGGCGCGCGAGCAGGGTATCCGTACCACCCGCATAGCCCACGGCGTGCCGATGGGCGGTGAACTGGAATACATCGACAGCGGTACCCTGTCGCATGCCTTTTCGGGACGTCGTGACCTGTCATAAGCGGGCGCCTGTCCGCTGGTCTGTTCCTGTTGCTTCACCGTATTCTGGAAAACCTAAATAAGCTATTGATCTGTAATATAAAATCGTTTTCGCATCGGGCCGGTTTCGCCGGTTTTCTGGCGGCGGAACATTCCCGCATATTGGTATAAACTTCAGCCAGGTATCTGCCGATTGTATGGCCTGGATCGAAGGGACGGGAACAGCCCATGGACATCACCCGGTTGCCGCTGGCGTCGTATGCACGCCCGGTAACAACGCCAGTTAATGCCAGCCTCCGTGCTACGCCCGGTGGTGCGGTCGAGTCCGTGAGTGCGGCGGGCAGTGAAGCCCGCTTCACCAGCGAACGCCCCACGCGCGTGGTGCAGGGTGAATTGCTCGACCGTCAGCGTGATACCTACCAGTCTACCCGCGCCTTTGTGAACGAACGCAGTGTCGACCAGTCCCGTCCCGCTGATCAACCCGGTGTTTCCGCATTACAGTCGCGCTCGGCCCTGTTCCGCTACGCCAACAACATCCGTCCCGAATCCATCGCTGACCTGACCCAGGGGCGCAGCGTCAACTTCTTCGTATAAACCCGCGCAGCCCGCGTTGATCGTCTCGCCGGCGAGGGTTAGGCTTGCACAAAACACCGAGCGAGGAGGAACGCATGACCGACTGCCCGTTTTGCAAAATGGTCGCCGGCGAGATCAAGCCGGATATCGTCTACGAAAATGATGACGTGCTGGCATTTCGTGATATCAATCCACAGGCGCCGACCCATGTGCTGGTAATACCGAAACAGCACATTGCGACCCTGAATGACGTGGACGACGCGCACGCGCCACTGATCGGCAAGATGGTGCAGGCCGCAGCGGCTGTCGCCCGCCAGGAAGGTTTTGCTGAGTCGGGGTATCGCACGGTGATGAATTGCAACGCGGACGGTGGCCAGACGGTGTTCCATATCCACCTGCATCTGCTGGGCGGCCGTCCCATGCACTGGCCGCCGGGCTGAACCGTTGCGTCAGGCGGTGTTCTGCAGGTGTTTCTCGGCGGCGCGTAATGCATCAAGTCGTTTTGCGAAAATGCAATTGCTGTCGAGATGACGGGTGACCTCCTGGCGCTCCAGCAACTCCTGTACATCGGGTCGTGCGCCAACGAGGAATACTCTGCGTCCCGCGTTGATGGAATCCACGATGATGTCTTCCATGGCGCGCGCCGAAGTGTAGTCGATGGATAGTGTGTCGGTCAGGTCCAGTAGCATGACGTCGTAGTCAGTGACCTCGGCATGGCGCCGAACCATGGCCTTGGCGGATGAGAAACTCATGGGGCCGCTCAGGTGGAACAGCAGGATGCGCCCGCCGGCGCGGTTCATGATGTCGGCTTCCTCTTCCGACAGCGGCGTCTCGCCGTCAGCGCGGGTGATGGCAGTCATGCCGCGGATCTGTAGCTCGGTCATGCGTTGCATGAACAGGAAACTGGCCATGACCATGCCAATGCCGACGGCCAGCAACAGGTCGATCGTTACGGTCACCGTCAATACCACCAGCATGATGGCCGCGCCGGCCTTTGGTACGGTGTGCAGGCGTTTAAGATAATCCCAGTCGATGATGTCGGTGCCTACCTTGATAAGAATGCCGGCCAGCACCGCCTTGGGGATATGGCTGGCCAGCGGTCCGGCGCCGAGTACGATCGCCAGCAGCACCAGCGCATGCAGCGCACCGGAAATCGGTGTGCGGCCACCGGCCTTGACGTTGACCATGGTGCGCATGGTGGCGCCGGCACCGGGCAGTCCGCCGAACAGGCCGGCAATTGTGTTGCCGATGCCCTGACCGATCAGCTCGCGGTTGGACTTGTGCCGGGTGCGGGTGATGTTGTCCGCAACCAGCGACGTCAGCAGCGAGTCGATGGCCCCCAGCCCGGCCAGCGTGAAACCGGAGGCCACCATTTTCAACGCCAGTGTCATGTCGATGACCGGTGGGTGAAACGCTGGCAGGCCGGTCGGGATGTCGCCGATGACCGGTATGCTGCCGGGGTCCATCAGCACCATGTAGGCCGCCGTGCCGGCGACCAGCGCCAGCAGCGGCGAGGGGATCAGGCGGTTCAGTCGTGGTAGTAACGACGGCACGCCGTAAACGATCGCCAGTGTGACCAGGCCGAGCATCAGCGCGGTCCTGTCGACATTCTGCAGGAATTCCGGGATCGCCTGCGCGGCAGCCAGCGGCTTCGAGACCCCGGCATGGCCGAGTATCGGTCCGAACTGCAGCAGGATGATGATCACCCCGATGCCACTCATGAAGCCGGAGACCACCGGGTGCGGTACCAGTTCGATGTATTTGCCCCAGCGCAGTATGCCCAGCAGGATCTGGAACAGCCCGCCGAGCACGACCACGCTGAACGCCAGCGCCGCGCCACGCGCAGGGTCGTCCGGGAACATGGCTGTGTACTGCAGGAAGATGGTCGCCATTACCACGGTCATCGGGCCGGTGGGCCCGGATATCTGCGCCGGTGTGCCACCGAACAGCGCGGCGAAGAAACCCACGAAGATGGCACCGTACATACCTGCGATCGGTCCAGCACCGGACGCTACACCCAGTGCCATTGCCAGTGGCAGGGCGACCACTGCCGCGGTCAGGCCGCCATAGATATCACCGCGCAGATTGTTGAGGTGGAGACCGTTGATCAGTGCCATGGAAGTGTTGCCTTGCGCCGGGTTAAAGCAACAAATTTTACCATGTCGGGGAAGGGCTGTATGAATGCGGTGTGACTTTGCGAAAACTTCACATTTGCGCTTGCATGGACGCGACCAGCGCGCGGTAGTTTTCCAGGCGCTGTGGCGCAATGTCGCCGCTGCGTGCTGCGTCAGCTACCGCGCAGCCGGGCTCGCTGATGTGGCGGCAGTTGTGGAAACGGCACTGGCCCAGGTAGGGCGCGAATTCACGGAAGCCGTGCGCCAGTTCCTCCGCGGCGACGTCGCACAGGGTGAAGTCACGCACGCCCGGCGAGTCGATCAGGTCACCACCGTCCGGCAGGTGGTACAGCGTCGCCACGGTGGTGGTGTGACGGCCAAGGCCGGTGACCTGCGACAGGTTGCCGACGCGGATGTCGAGGTCGGGCAGCAGCGCCTGCACCAGCGAGGACTTGCCGACGCCGGACTGACCGACGAGGATGCTGGTGTGCGCCTTCAGGGCCGCATACAGGTCTTTCATGCCGTCGGTGGTGCGGGTGCTGGTAAACAGCACGGCGTAGCCGACGTCCCGGTACAGCGACAGGCGTTCGGTCAGCCGGTCGCGACTGCCCTCGTCCAGCAGGTCGCACTTGTTGACGACGATGGCCGGCGTAACGCCGAGCAGTTCGGCGGCGGCGAGGTAGCGGTCCAGCATGCCGTATTCGAAACTGGGTTTGCTGGCGATGACCACCACGATCTGGTCCATGTTGGCGGCCACGGGCCGGGGTCGGCCGTTGTGGTCGGGGCGCACCAGCGTGGTCCTGCGTTCCAGCACGCGGGTGATAATGCCCTCACGTGGATTGCTGCTGGTCCACAGCACCCGGTCGCCGCACACGGTGCGTGGCAGTTTCTTGCGGGTGATACAGCGGATGATGTCGCCCGACTCGCTTTCCACCAGGCTGGCCTGTCCGTAGTGGGCGAGTACCAGACCCGGCATGCCCGTTTCTTCGGGCGGTCGTGTTTTTGCGGGCGGGCGCGGTTTGGAGCGACGGTTGACCAAGAGCGTGTCGTCAGGTGTCCGGAATCAGTGCGTCGATGCGGGACGCGCAGATGAAATCGTTCTCCGACAGGCCGCCGACCGAGTGGGTGCTGTAGCGCACCCCGCAGCGGTTATAACCCACCTCAAGGTCGGGATGATGGTCCTGCCGGTGTGCCACCCAGGCCAGTGCGTTAACGAAGGCAATGGTTTGGTAATAGTTGCCGAAGCGAAAGCTGCGTCGAATCGCCAGGCCGTCAGCGTCCAGCGACCAGTCGCTGTGGACCTGTTTCATCAGATTATCGACTTCATCGGCAGCCAGCCGGCGTGTGTCGCGCTGGCAGTGCCTTTCGTTCAGTGCCCGGGTCATGGCTGCGCCTACCTGAATTTGTAGAATGTCTCGTCGAGATATTGCACAACATCGGTAATATCCGCGTCGGACCACTGCGTGCCGACATTCATCTGGCAGCGCGTGATCTGTTTTTTCAGTGCGTCACGACTGGTGACGAAGTGATCCGTCCGTGTGTAGACACCGCTGTCATGGCATTTCATGCAGTTCGCATCGTGCAGCTTCTTTCCCTTTGCCGCATCGGCCATGGCGTTGCCGGCGCCAGATGCCAGCAGCAGGCTCGCTATCAGAACAGTTTTCATGATGGCTCCTTCCTTTATCCCGTTTTGCCGGACAGGTGCGCGACGCGCACCGGGGCCGGCGGATGTGAGTCGTAGAACGCAGAATACAGCGGATCCGGGGTGAGTGTGCTGGCATTTTCCTTGTACATTTTTACCAGCGCCTGAACCAGGTCACGGGCACTGGCCTGTTGTGCCGCGTAGTCGTCAGCCTCGAACTCGTGCTTGCGCGACACCCAGGACGACAGCGGTTGCAGAAAGATGGTGAACACCGGGGACACCATCATGAACAGCAACAGCGCGAGTGCGTCGGATTGGGTCTGTACGCCGAGTCCCTGGTAGAACCAGGGCTGCTGTGCCAGCCAGCCCAGCAGGGCGAGGCCGGCCAGGCTCATCAGCATCATGGTGATGATGCGTTTCTGCACGTGTTTGCGCTTGAAGTGCCCCAGTTCATGGGCCAGCACCGCCTCGATCTCGTCGGCGTCCAGCGTTTCCAGCAGGGTATCGAAGAATACAATACGTTTGTTCTGGCCCATGCCGGTAAAGTAGGCGTTGCCATGACCGGAACGGCGTGAGCCGTCCATGACGTAGATACCCTTGCTTTTGAACCCGCAGCGATCCAGCAGGGCCTGGATACGCTGTTGCAGCTTGTCGTCGTCGAGCAGGGTGAACTTGTTGAACAGCGGTGCGATCACTGCCGGATAGGCCCACAGCATCAACAGGCTGAAGCCGCTCCACAGTAACCACAGCCACAGCCACCACAGGGCCCCCGATTCCTGCATCAGCCACAGTGCCGCCCAGGCCAGCGGGACGCCGAGTACCAGCATCAGCAGCGTCTGCTTGAACAGGTCGCCCAGCCAGGTGCCGAAGGTGGTCTTGTTGAAGCCGAAACGTTCTTCCAGCACAAAGGTGTGATACAGCGAAAACGGCAGGTCCAGCAGTGCCATGATGATGAACGCGCTGACCATCAGTGCTACCCCGGTGGGTATGGGTGCCCAGCCGACGTTCTGCCACAGGTCGCTGAGCCATTGCAGCCCCCCGCCCAGTGTCCAGCCGAGCAGCAGCAGCGTGCCCCACAGCAGTTCCAGCCGGCCCAGCCGGGTATTGGCCAGCGTGTAATCGGCGGCCTTGCGGTGGGCGTCGAGCGGAATGCTGTCGGCAAAGGCATCGGGCACCTTGTCGCGGTTGCGGCTGACGGCGCGTATCTGGCGTTGTGCCAGCCACAGTTTGACGCCCAGCGAGGCGGCAAGGGCGGCAAGGAAGATCCAGCTGAATGTATTCATCGGGCGTGTATTCGTCTTTTTTCCGGTAATCGTGGAAGGTTAGCCTTTGCTACAATGCAGAACAACCTCAAGGAGCATCAGGAATGTCAGACAGAAAAAATAATCTTATCTGGATCGACCTGGAAATGACCGGTCTGGATACCTTTAACGACCAGATTATCGAAATCGCCACCATCGTCACCGATTCACAGCTGGAAATCGTTGCCGAAGGCCCGATGCTGGCCATTCATCAGCCGGACGAGATTCTGGATGCCATGGACGAGTGGAATACCCGCCAGCACGGCAAGTCCGGCCTGACCCAGCGCGTCAAGGACAGCGTGCTGACGTTGCAGGATGCCGAGCGCGCGACCCTGGCGTTTCTCGAACAGCACGTCGACAAGGGGGTCTCGCCGATGTGTGGCAACTCCATCTGCCAGGACCGTCGTTTCATGGCGCGCCTGATGCCGGAACTGGAAGCGTTCTTTCACTACCGCAACCTGGACGTCAGTACTGTCAAGGAACTTGGCAAGCGCTGGGCGCCCGAGTTGACCGCCGGCTTCAAGAAAGAGTCCTCGCACCTGGCGATGGACGACATCCGCGATTCAATCGACGAACTCAAGTATTATCGTGAGCACCTGTTCCGTTCATTCGACTGAAGCCAGGTGTTCTTCCACCGGCGTATCGGGGCGGTTGCCCCAGTCAGACCAGGCGCCGGGGTAACCTTTCACGCGCGGGTAGCCCAGCGACTTGAGCATGATGCAGGCGTGCGACGAGCGATGGTGTGACTGGCAGTAGCACAACACTTCCTTGTCCGGCGTGACGCCGCGTGCTTCCAGCATGGCGAGCAATTCGTCTTCCGGTTTGAAACGCAGGTTGCAGTTCTGGTCCATGGTATCCACCCAGTTCAGCAATTGCGCGCCCGGAATGTGCCCGCCACGCGCCGCCAGCTTCTTTTCACCGCTGAATTCCTGTGGTGTGCGGCTGTCCAGCGGGACGAAGTCGGCATCGCCGAGGCGTGACAGGATGTATTCGGCATTCGCGACGGGCTCGTCCCGATATCGCACGGGGTAGCGTCCCGTACCCGGATGCGTGGGCTCGCGGCTGATCGGGAATCCCTCGTTGACCCAGGCAACCAGGCCGCCGTTCAGCAGTGAGGAATGTTCATGCCCGATGCAGTCCAGCGTCCACAACAGCCGGCTGGCCCAGCCGCCGCCCTCGTCATCGTAGGCCACCACGTGGGTGTCCGGGCTGATGCCGGCGTTTTCCAGTACCTGTTGCAGGTCGCCCGGGTGCGGCAGCAGACCCATCACGGGTTTTTCAACGCGAACGAACTGCGCACCCTGGAGGAAAATAGCGCCCGGCACATGGAACTCGGCGTAGCGCTCGGGTTTGGTGATGTGCACGACCACGAGATTTCCGTCGTTCAGCACGGCTTCGAGTTGTTCCGGTTCGGCGATGAGGGGCAGCAGGGATTCGGTCACGGTATTACGCTCTGTCGTGTTTGTGGCAGCGTATTGTATCCCGGGTGGCAGAGGAACAGGAACTACTGCGGGTCAGGGTATCGTGGCAGCCACGCAGACGGAGTCAAGGGATGCATTATTTCGTAATCAGTTCCACCCAGTGCTTTACCTCGATTTCAGCGCCTGCCTGAAGCTGCAACAGGCAACCGATATTCGCCGTGGCAATACACTCGGGCTGTTTTTCCTGAAGCGTATCGAGCTTGTTGCGTGCGAGCTGTTTCGATAGCTGTGGCTGCAGGATGGAATAGGTGCCGGCGGAACCGCAGCACAAGTGTTTATCTCGCACTGTTGTCAGGGTATGGCCGGCGCGGGTGAGGATATCTTCGACGACACCATCGAGTTGCTGGGCGTGTTGCAGCGAGCAGGGCGAGTGAAAGGCAATGCGCTGCCCTTTTCTCGTTTGCAGTTTACCCAGGTCTTCATCGCGGACGACTTCGCTGAGGTCGCGCACCAGGCCGGCGATGCGTGCGGCACGCGAGGCGTATTCCGGATCGTCGGCGAGTAATGCCGCGTAGTCTTTGAGCATCGGTGTGCAGCCGGTTGCGGTGCTGACGATGGCTTCGGCGCCCTGTTCGACGGCGGACCACCATGCATCGATGTTGCGGCGTGCGCTGTGTCGGGCGCGTTCCGTGTCGCCGAGATGGAAATGCAGTGCGCCGCAGCAGCCGCTGTTGCCGATGGTCCTGAGTTCGATGTCGAGTCTGTCGAGCAGGCGCACCGCGAGGGCGTTGATATGCGGTGCGGCGGCTGGTTGCACACAGCCGTCCAGCAGCAGCATCTTTCGTTTGTGGCTGCGCGGTGTGTACGCCGCCAGTTTGTGTAATGGCGGGATGCGTTTTTTCAGCGTACCCGGTAACAGCGGGCGTGCCAGTCGGCCCAGCGCCAGCAGGGGTTTGACGTGCGTGCTGTCGGAGAAGACGAACTGGATCAGTTTGCGCTTGATGCGTTGTGTCAGGGGGCGCGGGATCTCCCGTTCCACGAGTTCGCGGCCGATATCCAGCAACTTGTGGTACTCGACCCCGGATGGGCAGGTGGTTTCGCAGGCGCGGCAGGTCAGGCAGCGGTCCAGGTGCTGTTGCAGTGTGACAGTGGCCGGCGCGCCTTCCAGAATCTGCTTGATCTGGTAGATGCGACCGCGAGGGCCGTCCAGCTCGTCGCCGAGCAACTGGTAGGTCGGGCAGGTGGCGTTGCAGAATCCGCAGTGTACGCAACTGCGGATCACCTCGTCGGCGGTTTGTCCGACCGGGGAGGCGAGAAATTCCCTTGTAAGCCGCGTCTGCATGATCAGAGTTCCGGGTACAGGCGGCCGGGGTTGAGGATTCCCGCCGGGTCCATGGCCTGTTTGATGCGCTGTTGCAGTTTCAGCAACGGCACGGGTAGCGGGTGGAACACATCGGCATTTTTCGGCGCGTTGCGGAACAGTGTGGCGTGGCCGCCGACGCTGGCGGTCAGTGCGCGGATCTGTTCGGGTTTTGCGTCGCTGTACAGCCATCGCTGTGCGCCGCCCCAGTCGATGAACCAGTCACCGTCCAGTGCCAGTGGCGGGGTGGCGGCCGGTACCGACAGTCGCCACAGTGGCTCCGGCCGGTTGAAGAACGGGTGCCGGTGGTCGCGAAGATCGCGCCACCATTCCGGCAGCGTTTCCAGCAGGCCGTCGCCGAGTCGGTGCTGGGCGTGGCGCAGGCTGTCTTCTTCGCCGGACAGACGCAGGTACAGGTGGTCGTCGTGCCAGCAGGCGGCGGACAGTGGCAGCGCGCGCCCGCTCCAGTCGGTGAAGCGGCGCAGCGCCTCGGCCTGGTCGCAGACCTGTTTGAGGGTGTACTCGCAGGTCGGGCGCGGCAGTACCTTGAGCGAGACGTCGGTGATCAGGCCGAGTGTGCCAAGCGCGCCGGCCATCAACCGTGAGACGTCGTAGCCGGCGACGTTTTTCATCACCTGTCCGCCAAAGTGCAACGGCTCGCCGTTGCCGTTGACGATGCGCACGCCCAGTACGAAATCGCGTGCCGCGCCCTGCCAGGGCCGGCGGGGGCCGGACAGGCCGGCGGCGATGGCGCCGCCGAGCGTGGTGCTGCCGGAAAAATGCGGGGGTTCGAATGCCAGCATTTGCCCGTTGTCGGTCAGCAGCACTTCGAGTTCGCGTAACGGCGTACCGCTGCGCGCCCGGACGACCAGTTCCGACGGTTCGTAGTCGAGTATGCCCCGGTGTTGCGTGGTGTCGATGCGTTGTTCCATGTCGCAGGGGCGTCCGTAAAACGCCTTGCTGCCGCCGCCGGCAATGTACGCCGGCGTGCGACTGTCTGCGGCGGCGCGGATACGTGCGCAGAAGGTGTCTGTCAGATCGCTGTCGTTCACGCTCAGAAACGCTCCAGCTCGGGAAACGGCAGTTCGCCGTGGTGCACGTGCATGCGCCCGAACTCGGCGCAGCGCGCCAGCGTCGGAATCGCCTTTCCCGGGTTGAGCAGGCCGTCGGCGTCGAACGCCTGCTTGATGGCGTGGAACTGCCGCAGTTCGGCTTCGTTGAACTGCACGCACATCTGGTTGATCTTCTCCATGCCTACGCCGTGCTCGCCGGTGATGGTGCCGCCCACGGCGATACACAGTTCCAGAATGCGCGCGCCAAATGCCTCGGTGCGTTCCAGTTCGCCGGGCGTGTTGGCGTCGTACAGGATCAGCGGATGCAGGTTGCCGTCACCGGCGTGGAACACGTTGGCGACCCTCAGGCCGTATTCTTCAGACCACCTGGCGATAGTCGACAGCACCTTGCCCAGGTGCTTGCGCGGTATGGTGCCATCCATACAGTAATAATCGGGCGACAGGCGGCCGACGGCAGGGAACGCGGCCTTGCGTCCGGCCCAGAAGCGCAGGCGTTCGGCTTCGTCGCGGGCGCGCCGTACCTCGGTGGCGCCGCTTGCCCGTAACAGTTCGGTCACTCTTTCGATTTGGGTCTCGACTTCGTGCTGTTCGCCGTCCAGTTCGCACAGCAGGATGGCGTTGGCGTCGACCGGGTAACCGGCGTGGACAAAATCCTCGGCGGCGCGCACCGCCAGGGTGTCCATAAGTTCCAGTCCTGCCGGCAGGATGCCGTGGGAAATGATATCAGCGACGGCCTGGCCGGCGGTTGCTACCGAATCGAATGCCGCCAGTACCACCTGCGCCTGCTCCGGCACCGGCAGCAGGCGCACGGTGACCTCGACAATGACCCCGAGCAGTCCTTCCGAACCGGTGAGCAGCGCCAGCAGGTCATAGCCGGCGCTGTCCAGCGCGTGCGAGCCGATGGTCAGCAGCTCGCCGTCGATAGTGATCAGTTTCAGTTCGGAGATGTTGTGTACGGTGAGGCCATACTTCAGGCAGTGCACGCCGCCGGCGTTTTCGGCGACGTTGCCGCCGATGGAGCAGGCTATCTGCGAGGACGGATCGGGCGCGTAGTACAGGCCGTGTTCGGCAACGGCCTGGGTGATCGCCAGGTTGCGCACACCCGGCTGCACGCGCGCCAGCCGGTTGGGTACATCGATGTCGATAATGTCGTTGAACTTCGCCAGGCTCAGCAGTACGCCGTTGTCGAGTGGCAGTGCGCCACCGCTCAGCCCGGTGCCGGCGCCGCGCGCGACCACCGGCACCTGTTGTGCGTGGCAGTAGCGCAGGATGGACTGCACCTGCTCGACTGTTTCCGGCAGCAGCACCAGCCACGGCAGTTGCCGGTAGGCGGACAGGCCGTCGCATTCATAGGGGCGCAGTTCAGCCTCCTCTTTCAGTATGCAGCGTGCCGGAAGATTATCGAGTCCGGCGATGAATGCGTCACGATCCACTGACATATGTCGTGTCAGGTGATGACGGTCGGTGCGTCGCGACCGGTGTGATGGCGGATCTGCGCGATCTCGTCGGCGATGCGTATCAGTTCTGCGAGGGCGTCCTGCGCATCCAGCGATTGCCGCTTCGGTTCGCTTTCGTAGCGCTCCAGGTAGACGCGCAGCGTTGCGCCTTCGGTGCCGGTTCCCGACAGCCGGAACACAATGCGTGAGCCGTCGGTGAAGACGATACGGATGCCCTGGTGTTCGCTGGTGGAGTGGTCGACGGGGTCGGTGTAGGCGAAGTCGTCGCTGAACGAGACCTCGTAGTCGCCGTAACGTTTTCCGTTCAGGCTGCCGTTGAGCGCTCGCAATCGCTCCATCAGTTCGCCAGCGCCGTCGGCGCTGACGCCTTCGTAATCGTGGCGCGAGTAATAGTTGCGTCCATACTCAGCCCAGTGCTGCGCGATAATGTCGCGTACCGACAACTCGCGCACGGCGAGCAGGTTGAGCCAGAACAGCACTGCCCACAGGCCGTCCTTTTCGCGCAGGTGGCTGGAGCCGGTGCCGAAACTTTCTTCCCCGCACAGGGTGACGCGGCCGGCGTCCAGCAGGTTGCCGAAGAACTTCCAGCCGGTGGGCGTCTCGAACAGTTCAATGCCGAGTTTTTCCGCGACCCGGTCGGCGGCCTGAGAGGTCGGCATGGAACGGGCAATGCCGGCCAGCCCCTGTTTGTAGCCCGGGGTCAGGTGGGCGCTGGCCGCCAGCACGGCCAGGCTGTCGCTGGGTGTGATGAAACACTGGTGGCCGAGGATCATGTTGCGGTCGCCGTCGCCGTCCGATGCCGCGCCGAAGTCCGGTCCGTCATCGGCATACAGGCGCTCGACCAGTTGCTTTGCGTAGACCAGGTTGGGATCCGGGTGGCCACCACCGAAATCTTCCTTTGGCTCCACGTTGATGAGTGCGTTGGACGGTACACCGAGGCGGTGCCCCAGTATCTCCACGGCGTAGGGACCGGTAATGGCGTGCATGGCGTCAAAGCACAGTCGGAACCGGCCATTGCCGAGCAGGGCGCGGATACGGTCGAAGTCGAACAGTGCTTCCATCAGATCCGCATAGTCGGTGACCGGGTCGATGACCTCGACTGTCATGTCGCCGAGCCGGGTCTCACCCATAGTCCCCAGATCGATATCCGCCGTGTCGAGTGTCCGGTACGCGGAAATCGAACGGCTTCTGGCGTAGATGGCGTCGGTGATCTTCTCGGGCGCGGGGCCGCCGTTGCCGGTGTTGTACTTGATGCCGAAGTCACCGTCCGGCCCGGCCGGGTTGTGGCTGGCGGAAAGGATAATGCCACCGAAAGCGCCGTGCTTGCGGATGACGCAGGACGCGGCCGGCGTGGACAGCAGACCGTCGCGTCCCACCAGCACCTTGCCGAAGCCGTTGGCAGCGGCCATGCGCAGGATGACCTGGATGGCATGCCGGTTGTAATAACGGCCGTCGCCCCCGAGCACCAGCGTCTTGCCGGCATAGCCTTCCAGGCTGTCAAAAATCGACTGTACGAAGTTTTCCAGGTAACCCGGTTGCTGAAACACGCTGACCTTCTTTCGGAGGCCGGAGGTGCCGGGTTTCTGGTCGGGGAAAGGCGTTGTCGCTGTGACAAGAACGTTCACGTTATTGTTAACCTGTTATGTTAAAACATCGGGCGCGCGATTATCGCTTACCGTGTTCGTCAAGGATTAAACCGCTGCGCCGATAAGGTTTCCTGACAAAACAAACAGCTGGCGGGCCAATGATCGAAGGATCATTCTACTATGCTACCATGCGGATATGATGTATTCAGGTAAACAGATTGTTCATCCCGGTGTGCGCGCACGCGACCTGCCTGCGCTCATGGAACTGTACGAGCTGAATTATATCCAGCTTCGCCAGTTGATCCCCGATGTCGACCTGGTACCGGACCACGCTGTGTCACGGGTCAGGGGGGCGCTGGATCTCTACCTGACCGTCCGCGACCGCAGCCGCTATACCACCACGCTGCATCTGAGCTACACATTCGATAATGACGAAGGCGGCAGCACGCTGGCGCCGGATATCGTGGTGCGCCTGTACCATGATGCCCAGGTCGCCGAGGTCGTTTCCCGCGGCAAGGGGCGGGGCGGCAGCGCTTCCGGTTTCGACCGGTTTAACCACAACTACCCTATTGAGGCGCGCTGGCGGGTGAACCGCTTCCTGCAGAAGTGGCTGGGCTTCTGCCTGCGTCATGGCCATGGTTTCTCCCCGGCCCGTGAACAGTTCGACGACGCGCTGGAAACCCTTGAAATTGATCGTATTGCCAGTCTCGAATCCTGATTCTTGCGACTAATACTTGACTAAATTGCTGGGTTTATTTATGTTGGACGCTGTTTCCAGCAGCAACTGTCACAGGTTTTTCGATGAGACTTTCCACAAAGGGTCGCTATGCGGTCACAGCGATGATGGATATCGCCATTCATGATCCGGAGGGGCCGGTTACGCTGGCAAACATCTCCCACTGCCAGAGTATTTCACTGTCTTACCTGGAACAGTTGTTTGCCAAGCTGCGCAAGGAAAACCTGGTGCGCGGTGTACGCGGTCCCGGCGGTGGCTATCGCCTGGCGCGGCCCGCCGATGAAATCACCATTGCCGAGATCATCGCGGCGGTCGATGAAAAGGTTGATTCAACCTGCGGCGGCGAAAGCCGTTGCGCCGAAGAACAGCCCTGCCTGACTCATGAACTCTGGTGCGGACTGTCCCGAAAGATCTACGGTTTTCTCGACGGTATCACCCTGCACAGCTTTCTCAGCCGTCCGTCGGTGCAGGAAGTGATTCGTCGTCAGGCCGGTACGGAAGGCCAGCAGCCGGTCGAACCACCCGTCTCCGTGACCTGAATTCCGCTGTACTTGCCGGAAATGTGATACAGGTCATGCCCGTTGCATGATCCGTTCACAGAAATCCTTCTCCTGTTGCCTCCATACTGCAACTGTCAAATAGCGTTGTACCCAAAGGATCAGGAGAAAGGACCATGTTGCAATATATTCTGTTAGTGATAGCCGCTGTTACCGTTGTTGCCGGCCCGGCGCTGGAAACCGTGGCAAGCGCCGGCCCGATGATGGACTACGTCGTGGCGTTTGCTGTGGCCCTGATGCTCAAACCCTGGCTGTCAGGCCATTTCAACTAAAGACCCTCGCCGGCCCGCTGCGGATCAACTGGCTTTCAGCCAGCTCAGGATCCGGTTGTTGGCCGGCATTCCATAATCCCTCTTCAGTTTCAGCCCGGCTTGTTCGGCCAGTTCATTCAACGCTTCGAAATCCCGTACCCCGCTCAGGGGATCACGCTGTTTCAACCACTCGTCGAAACGCGCATTGCTGTCGCTGGTGAATTGCCCGTTGTAGTTGAACGGGCCGTACAGGCAGAACACACCGCCGGGCTCCAGTACTTGCCCCACCCCGGAAAACAGGCACTGTACCTGTGGCCAGGAAATAATGTGCACGGTGTTGGCGCTGAACACCGCGTCGTAGCGCGTTGCGGGCCAGGGATCGTTGCAGACGTCGAGGTTCAACGGCGGTAGCACGTTGGCGGGCGCATCCTCATCCGCGAGCCAGGCGAGAATGCCATCGTGCATGGCCGGGACTTCACTGGTCTGCCAGACCAGGTCAGGAAGTTCTCTGGCGAGATATACCGCGTGCTGGCCGGTGCCGCTGCCGATTTCCAGCAGGCGGCGCCTGCCGGGCAGTTCCTGTTTCAGGACCTGGAGAATGGGGCCGCGATTCTGGTCGCAGGCGTCCGCGTAAGGTTTCATAGGTCGCGCCGGATTCAGTACTACACTGTACCTGCCGAAAGCCTACCGGGAGGACAACAGATTGCCAAGCGAAACCATGAACCAGATCGAAAGCCCGGTCCAGCGAAAACCTGCGGACCCGAAAAGTCTTGCCGGATGGGTCGCCCGGCTGGGCGAATCCGGCATGCCGGTTTTTGCGCATACCGCGGGCGATATTTCCAGGGTATCCGACAGCGCCGAGAGCAGCGCAGCCGAACTGGCGCGGGTTGTGCTGCAGGATGCCGCCATGACAGCCAAACTGCTGCGCGTGGCAAACAGCCCGGTCTTCAACCCGGTCGGCAAGAGTATCAGTACGGTCAGCCGTGCGGTGGTGGTGCTGGGGTTTCAGGAAGTGCGCAGTATCTGCCTGTCTATCGCTATCGTTGAGTCGATACTCAAGGGCAAGCAGAAGCAGCACGTGATCGAGGAGATGGCGCGTGCTTTTCACGCCGCGGTGCAGGCGCGTTCCTTTGCTCGCAAGCGTAAGGATAGTTCACCGGAAGAGGTGTTCATCGCCACTCTGTTGTACCGCCTGGGCGATATGGCGTTCTGGGCTTTTTCCGGCGAAGCGGGCGAGACACTCGATAGCAAACTGAGACAGCGTTCCGGCGAAGATGCTGACAAGGTGCAGCGCGATGTGCTGGGTTTTCCTTTACGCGAGCTGACGCTGGGGTTAAGCCGGGAATGGAAGCTCGGCGAGTTGCTGGAGGAATCCCTGCAGGGGAAGACCGACAAGAACCCGCGTGCCGGTAATGTGAGCCTGGGCTATGAACTGGCAGAAGCGGCAGAGAAGGGCTGGAAGGAACCCGGCGTTACCCGCCTTGTCGAGCGTATCGCGGAAAATCTTTATTTGCCGGTCGAGGATGTCCGCACACTGGTACAGGAGAATGCACGCGAAGCGGCGGAGACGGCGGCATTCTATGGCGCAACCCAGGCAAGCCGCTGTATTCCCCTTGCCGATGGTGAGAAAGCGGCGCCCGCCAGCTGCGAGCTGGCCGCCGATAGCCCGGATTTCCTTGACCCTGACCCCGCGCTACAACTGAAGATCCTGCGCGAGTTGTCGTCGCTGATGGAAACCAGGCCGGATTTTAACCTGGTACTGGAAATGGTGCTGGAAGGTATGTACCGCGGTATTGGTATGGATCGAACCGTGTTTGCCCTGCGTACGCCGGATCAGCGTTTTCTCGCTGCGCGTTACGCGCTGGGCGTGGAGAATGAGCGGTTGCGCCGGCAGTTCCAGATCGAGACGGTTGCCGGAAAGCAGAATTTGTTTACCCATGTCATCGAACAACGAAAGGCAGTCTGGCCGGGAGAAAACACCGATACGGCACCGACATCGCTGGTGACCGATGAGATCAGAACCATCACGCTGGGTGCTGATTTCTTCGTTACGCCAATCGAGATCCACAGCAAGGTGATCGGCGTCTTCTATGCGGACCGCCAGCCCAGCGGGCGTGCGCTGGATGAGGACAGCTTTGCCAGCTTCCGGCACTTTGCGCAGCAGGGCAACCAGGCGCTGGCGTTTCTCAGTTCGGGCGGCAAGTAATTCCCAGCCACTCGATCCATTGGGCAAAGATCTCCGGATCCAGTGCGGCGGCCGCAGAACGGGGTTCCAGTGTGGCGCGAAACACCGGTTCACCCTCGAGCGTCACAGCGGAGCCGCCGGCTTCTTCCAGTACCAGGTTGCCTGCTGCATAGTCCCAGAGCTTTTGTTTTCCATGCAGATAAACGTGGCAACGCCCGGCCGCCAGCCAGCACCAGTCAAGTGCTACGGCGCCGAAGTTCCGTTGTGACTTGTAGGGCGGCTCGGCCGCCAGCCGGCTTGCCAGCGCGGGTTCCAGCCGTTTCAGGTCGATGAGCGCCATGCCGTCGGACAGTGGCTTTGAAAGGTGCTGTGGTTGAAGCCGGGTGTCGTTTATCCACGCACCCTCACCGCGGCTGGCGGAGAAACACTCCTTGCGACTCGGATCATAGACCACGCCCATCTCGACCTGTCCATTGCGAATGAGTGCGACCGAGACGGCGTAATAGGGTACACCGGTCGAGAAATTGCTGGTGCCATCCAGCGGGTCGATGCACCAGACGCCGCTGTCCTTGTGCTGCAGGGCACGTTGCTGTTGTGCCTCGGACATTTCCTCACCGAGCAGGTCTATGTCCGGCCACTCGGTATTCAGTGCTTCTGCCAGCGCGTCCTGCATGATGACGTCCGCCTCGGTGACCAGGCTGCCGTCCGACTTCCGTGAACCCGACTGGCAGCAAAAGCGCGGGGGTAGTTCGCGGTCGGCGATTTCGCGGATGAGCGTCGTCAAGCGGGAGAGGCTGTCGGGAATCATGGATTGCCTGAAGGTATCGAGTTGGTATGATCCGGTTCTGGCGTCATTGTCGCACAAAGGAAACTCATGGGCATAAAGAAAACCCGGCACAAAAAGTCCGGAAAATCATCAAAGGCGCAGAAAAACAGCAAGCCGCGCAAGGCCGAGACCGAAGATAAATACGTCCTCTATGAGAAGTCAGTCCAGGCAACCGATTTCGAATACGAATTCATCGATACCAACTTCAAGCGTATTCGCGGACGCACTGCGACGCTGTTGCGGGAGGATTTTTGCGGTACCGCAAAGATGTGTTGTGAGTGGGTGCGGGGCCGGCCCGAGAATCAGGCGGTGGGCGTGGACTTCGATCCCGAGGTGCTGGAATGGAGCCGCAGCCACCACATTGCCGACCTTGAACCCGAGCAGCGCGCGCGTGTCACGCTGTTGCAGAACGACGTGCGTTCGGTGAAGACCGACCCGGTGGATATCGTGCTGGCCATGAACTTCAGCTGGCAGATTTTCGAGCAGCGCAAGGTGCTGGTCGATTACTTCGCCTCCGTGCGCGACAGCCTGGTCGACGACGGTATCCTGTTCATGGACGCCTTCGGCGGTTACGAGGCGTATCAGGAGCTTGAGGAAAAGACCAAACACAAGGGCTTCACCTACGTCTGGGAACAGGAAAGCTATGATCCGGTGACCGGCCACATGGTGTGCAATATCCACTTCAGGTTCAGCGACGGTTCAAAGATGGAGCAGGCGTTCCACTACGAGTGGCGCCTGTACGGCCTGCCGGAGCTGAAGGAGATACTGCTGGACGCCGGGTTCTCCAACGTGACCATTTATCTCCAGGGCTGGGACGAGGATGACGAGCCGGATGGCGAATTTGTGCCCGCCGAACACGGTGACGCGGACCCGGGCTGGATTGCCATGATCAGTGCGGAGAAATAACACCACTATTCAAACATGGATCATCGATACGGTGGCCTTTGTGCCGCCGTTTTTGTTGCTGAAGGAATAAAAAAATCCCTTCAAATCAACGCGCTTCATTTTTCGGTTGACAAACTATCCGGTCTGTAATAAAAAGTGAACGCTCACTAACAAAACAGGAGGCGAGCCATGTCCATCTTTGATCTTGAACTTGACGCACGCGGTTTGAACTGTCCGTTACCCATTCTGAGGGCGAAAAAAAGTATCCAGAGCCTGTCGTCGGGACAGGTGCTGCGCATCGTCGCGACTGACCCCGGCTCGGTGAAGGACTTCGAGGCGTTCTGCAAGCAGACCGGCAACGAGTTGCTGGGCAGCAGTCAGGATGGCGGCGAATACTCGTTCAATATCCGCAAGGGCTGATGACGGAGGGTTTTTACCCCGCCGCGTACCGGCGGGGTAAAACCTGTGCACGCACCGCCCGGTGAGACCACCATTGTGCTGTCGTCCCGGCCCGGTGTGCCGGAACGATGGTGGAGTAGGCAAGGCATTTGACCAAACGACTCAAGGCATCGGAACGCAAGGCGGCCATACTGGCTGTCGCCAAGGTGTTGTTCTCGGACAAGGGTTACCACGGCGTCTCGGTCGATGAGATCGCGCGCCGGGTCGGCGTGAGCCCCGCCATCCTGTACCGCCATTTCCCGTCCAAGGAAGCGTTGTACGAGGAGGTGCTGAATCAGATCGCCTGCAAGCGCGAGAGCTATGTCGAGGCGGTCGTGCAGAGCGACGGCAGTTTCAGTGAAGTGCTGCGCATGATCACGCGCCGCTATGTGGAAAGCGTGTCACGCGACCCCGACTACTTGCGTATGGAATTGCAAAGTGCCCTGGAAGGCAGTGATGCCACGCGGCAGTTTTTCGAGAACCGCTGGCGGCCGTTTACCGATTATATTGAAGTGACGATCCGCGAGTTGCAGTCGACCGGTGCGGTGCAACAGACCGACGGCCGGATTGCCGCGCTGATGTTCCAGGGTATGTTGCGCGAGGCGCTGTATGCCAAGTGTATTTTTCAAACGCCGCGCTACCAGGAGCTGGAACTCAACGAGTTGACAGACTACCTGGTGACACTGTTCTTTCGTGCGATTGGTTATAAGGAAAATAGCGGTTAACAGGCTGTCCGCCGACGGTTCAGTCTTCCTTTATGCCGGTCCCCACTTCCAGTTGCTCAAACCAGTCCAGGAAATGCTGTACGTTGTCACCACTGAAGATGCGGCCGTGTTGCGGCGCCATGTATTCAATATCCAGTTGCCGTACCCGATCGATCCATACCTGCTTGGCCCGATTGGAGGGCATCCAGCGCTGGTGAAACAATTCCATTTTGGGAATGTGTTCATCAAAATCCTTGACGAACATCGATGCGCCGGCGGGTTCCAGTGCGGCGCCGATATCGCCGCTCATCAGTATTTTTGCAACCGGGTCGTAAACGTTAAAGTTTCCCGATGAATGCAAATAGTGTGCGGGCAGAAAGGTCAGTTCCGCTGTTTCCAGATTGATGACTTCGCCTTCGTCCGGTATCGAGTGGTATTCGATATGGTTCAGGCCGAAGTGGCGCAGGAAGCCTTCCCATAACCAGGGTGCGTGCAGCTTCGCGTGCGGTAATGCCTGGTCCCACAGTCCCAGGGAAGAAATAATGTCGGGGTCCTGGTGTGAAGCGAACAGGTCGGTAAGGTGATCGATGTCGGTGTAGCGCAGAACCGATGCCAGCATGGCCGAAAAAATCTCGATGCCGCCAGGGTCCATCAACAGGCTGCGTTTTCCGTCCACCACCAGGTATTGATTGGTATCGATAATGCCTTCCGGCTTGTCCGGGTCACGCCCGAAAACAATCCACTGGTAACGTCCTTCGTAAAGAATTGTGGATTTCATGAGGTGGAAATAGCCTCCTTCAGGTCCGAGAGGTAATGGCGGCACACCTTGATCTCGGTGTGGATGCTTTCGGTGGCGTGTTCGACGCTGTCCGCAATGGACTCCAGGTAAGGCTGGAATTCTGCGGCGCGCGAAGCCTCGGTGCGGGAGTTGGTTACAACGATTTTCGCCGCACGCGTACGCTGTTCGATGTCATCGAACAACTCACTGAGTGAATCAATCGCGTTTCGTTCCTGCGTCCGGAATTCGCTGACCCGGTCATCCAGTTCGCGGATGATATCAACCAGCTGTTCCTGCCCGCTGTAACCGGACAGGTTTTCGCGGGCCTTCGAGAAAGCGCCGTGCGCGTTGGCGGCCCGGTTTTCACTGACAGAGATTATCGAGATCTGCAGTGCTACCTGATTAATCCTGGAGACCAGCGATATCGTGTCGTTGGCCATTTCGGTAATAAAGTCGGTGATAGGGCGAAAGCCAGCGGTTTTTTCGCCGCCGCGGGCGGCGATCCCCTTGGCATTACTGGCGCTCAGGGAGATTTCCCTGGCGGTTACCAGTACCCCGTACAGACGCCCGGCAAGCCTCGCGGCGGTGACGAAGGGTGGTTGATGTGAAACAGCGGCTTCCTGCATACAGGTCTACGACTTTCCCTGGTCCGGATTTCTTGTCACAAAGGCAGACTGGTATAACTAGCATAGCTATCTGTCCCCCGAGAATCCAGAGAAAAAAGGTGGAATATATTTGTGGCGGGTTACTCCAGTAGGGTAAATGCGCCGCTGGCAATCCCGTCGAGTGTCCAGTCTCCCACGCGGTAGCGCACCAGCCGCAAGGTGGGAAATCCGATGTGCGCTGTCATGCGCCGTACCTGCCGGTTGCGGCCTTCCCCGAGTGTCAGTCTGATCCAGCGGGTGGGGATATTTTTGCGTTCCCGAATCGGCGGGTTACGCGGCCAGATGTACGGCTCATTCATCAGTTCGGAACCGGCGGGGG
>CAYSRA010000023.1:0-29345 GCA_964433205.1 uncultured Thiohalobacter sp.
AGACCGGTGAGGTGGCGTCTGGGGGGTTGGCGCCGGGCGGCGGTACGGGAGCGGTTGGGGAGGCGCCAGGAACAGGATCGCGGCGACAAGAACGCCGGCGGGCTGGGGCAAGCCCGGGAAGCACTGATCGGGTTCGCCCTGGTCAACGGGCGGCTGCCCTGTCCGGACACGGACGCCAGCGGCAGTCCCACCAGCGGTCAGGAAAATTTCGGCTGCGCGCAGGGCACGGCTGACTTCCATGCCGGCCGCCTGCCGTGGGTTACCCTCGGCGTGGTCGGGGAGTATGACGCCTGGGGCGCCCCTAACCAGGTCAAATACGCCGTCAACGGCGCCTTCACCACCAGCTTCACGCTGAATACCGCCGGTACCGGCACTGGCATCATCGAAGTGCATACGGCGGCCGGCAACTGTGGCACCACCAGCAACCTGGTGGCCTGGAACATTCCGGCCCTGGTGTGGAGTTCGGCACAGACCGATTATGCCAACCAGACGCCGCCGCGCGCCGGCGAAGTGGAAAATGCCAATGGCGACCGCTGCTACGTCTACCGCGAATACAGCAGCATCACCAACCAGGAATTCGACGACCAGATGGTGTGGTTGTCACCCAATGTCCTGTTCAGCCGCATGATTGAGGCCGGGGTATTGCCCTGAATTCGCAACTCTCCGGTAACCCGCTGTCGCAGCAATAGTTATCCCCTTACCCACGATTCGGTCACAAAATTAAAGATCCGCGCTGACAGCGCCGATAAACAGGCAATGTTCCAGTTTGAACTCAACCGGTTAATCGGGATTTTTCACAACCGGGGTTAAACGCGGCCTCTTTTACGCGGCTGCGCATGAACACACTGAAAAACGGGGAATAGCCATGAATACCAAACAACGAGGTTTTACGCTGGTCGAAATCGCCATTGTGCTGGTCATTATCGGCCTGCTGCTGGGCGGTGTGCTCAAGGGCCAGGCCATGATCGACAACAGTCGCTACAAACGACTGGTTGCGGATCTGGACTCGTTCCGCACCGAGGTCTACATGTTCCAGGATCGCTATGGCGCGCTGCCGGGTGACATGATCAACGCCAGCACACGCCTGAACCCCGCCGCCGCCAACGGCTCCGGCGATGGCCGTATCACCGCGAGCTGGTGTAACGTTTCCGGCGAGGAATCCTGCCTGGTCTGGTCGCATCTGCGCTATGCCGGGCTGCTGGGCGGTGACCCGACAGCCGTCGGGCCCAATGCACGCATTTCCGATAATCCCTACGGTGGCATCTACGACACCATTGCAACGGGAACCTGGGGCAATGGCCGTAACGAACTGAAAATAATGATGCGCCGGATACCGGGTGATGTCGCTCAACGACTCGACGATGAAATCGACGACGGCAATGCGACGACGGGTGACGTCTCCCGTATCGGTGGCAGCGGCACAACCTACAACCCGAACAACCAGATCAACCTGGTCGTGTCACTCTGACCACCCTCATGACGCAGCATAAAAAAGGGCCTTACGGCCCTTTTTTTATTGCCCGCCCGATTTTCTGTGCATCCGGCCAGCCCGGCCTGTTTCTTGCTTGATTCTGTCTGCTATGGGCAAAAAAGCATTCGACATCAAAAACCTGGGCGGACAACGTACCGGCAGCGTATGGCCGCCAGGGGAGAAAAGGCCGCTAAAACAGCGCCGGGGGGCATGTTTGCGCCCCGCAAATGCGGCGTTTCGACGGGTGCCGCTGTCGCTGGAAAATCGTCAGCCCAATCAGTGCGCTACCCGGAATTTTGACGCTCGCTGGACTTTTGTCAGCAATCTGGCAGAAATCGGCGGGGATTGAACAACATGCACCAGCAAATCAATCTCTATCAACCGGTATTTCGCAGACAGCAGAAGGTGTTCTCCGCCGCTACGCTGACACAAATTCTCGCTGCGGTACTGGTGCTGCTACTGGTGATTCTGGGTATCGCCCGCTGGAACCTGGCTGATCTGAAGGCCACACAGGCGGCACTGCAGCAGCAGTACGAGGAGCTTCAGCAAACCCTGCTCTCGCTGGGTAACAGCCACATGCAATCCGATACCCGCAAGCTGGACGACGATATCGCACGTTTGACCGCCACCATAGAGCGTCGTCACCAGCTGCTACAACAATTCAACCAGCTCATTCGCCATAACAGGGGTGGCTACGCCGCCTACTTCGAGGCGCTGGCGCGGCGTGATCTGCCCGGCCTGTGGTTGACCGGCGTGCAGCTGGAGGAGGACGGCGCCATTGAGTTGCGCGGCATGGCGCTCGACCCAAAGCTGGTACCGGTCTACCTGAAGATGCTCGCCAGTCAACCGGAACTGCGTGATCAGCGATTCGACAGCGTCATAATCAAACGCCCGGTGGACGATCAGCCGGCCGTCGAGTTCGTTCTGCGCAACGATCGGGCCAGAGAGCAATTGTGATGAAAGCCTATCTTCAGCAATGGGCCGAGCGCATCGATTCACTGGAACTGCGTGAACGGGCGCTGCTGCTGGTCGCCGCTGTTGTCGTGCTGTACCTGCTGGTCGATACGCTCGGGCTTCAACCAACGCTCAAGTCCCAGCAAGCGGTCAAGCAGGCCATTTCCGATCTCGAACTGAAACTCTCGACGCAACGCCAGCAGTTCAAGCTTCTGACTGACAACCCGAATGCAGACCCGCTTGAGGCACAGCGTCGCCGACGCGACCAGCTTGAACAGGAGCTCGCAGAGCTGGACAGGGATATCACCGACCAGCTCGGTGCGCTGGTAGAACCGGCGCAGGCTGCGGAGGTCCTGGAACAGGTACTGTCCCGGCAACCCGGCCTGTCGCTGGTTTCGCTGCGTGCATCCTCGGAGCCGCTGACCATTTTGAACGAGGACGATGATGAAGTAAGCAGTGGGCTCGGACGTTACCGTCTCGACCTGCGGGTGCAGGGCGGCTACCTCAGCACACTGCGTTACCTGCAGGCACTGGAAGCCATGCCGTGGAAATTCTTCTGGCAGAAAGTGGACTTGAGCGTGGAGGACTATCCGCGCGCGCAAACGCTACTCAAACTCTACACCGTGGGAGCACGCGATGACTGACCACACACTCTTGTCACTGTCGCTGCTCGGTGTGTTGCTGTCCGCAACCCAGCCGGCGCTGGCACTCCACGATCCCACGCGCCCGACCGACCCGGCCCGCTATTTTGGCGAGAGCGGAACGTCCTCACGTGCCTGGACACTACATTCCATCCTGCACTCGCCCGACCGCCGCATCGCCATTATAAATGGCCAGCGCGTGCAGGAAGGCGGCCGGGTCGGTTCAGCAAAAGTTTTGCGTATCGGCAATTCGCATGTCCTGTTACAAACCGGCGGGCACAGACTTACCCTGCGCCTGCTGCCTGGATCAACAAGGGTTTCGCCATGAGAGCCACCACTGGATCAAACATGTTCTGTTCCGTACTGATACTCGCCGTACTGCTTGGCGGGTGCGAGACACTGCCCGAACAGCGCACCCCCGCCACCGATGAAATCCGCAGCGTGCTGGATAGCGGCGACACTGCCGTAGCAACCGTCACACCACCGGCGGCCGTGGAGCGTGCACTGTTGCCGCCCACCCGCCACACACGTATGCCCGTGCAGGTACCCCGTGCAACCTTCGATGTCGCCGTCAACAAAGTGCCGGCACGGCAGTTTTTCATGTCGTTGGTAGAGGGCACTTCCGAAAACATGGTGGTACACCCCGACGTCACGGGTACGCTGACCCTCGATCTGAAAAATGTCACCGTCGATGACGTACTGAAAACCGTGCAGGATGTCTATGGCTACCAGTACCGGCACACAAACGGGATCTACCAGGTGTTTCCCGCACGCATGCGTTCCCGGGTGTTCAACGTTGAGTATCTGGACGTCAAGCGCAAGGGCGGCTCGCGCACCCGCGTCAGCTCCGGCCAGATCACCCAGGCGCCGCTCATTCCCCGAACCGGCGCGGCGGGCCGTTACCCCGGCGCGGCAGGGGGAGGGCTGGGTGGCACTACATCACCTGGCGCTTATCCCGGCAGCGGCGGCTACCCCGGCGCCGGCAACCAGCTGAACAGCGGCTCTTCCGGCACCCAGGTATCGACGCGCTCTGAAACCGATTTCTGGGGCGACCTTAAAACGTCACTGTCGACACTTATCGGCGAAGAAGAAGGCCGCAAGGTCATTACCAACCCGATGTCCGGTACGGTACTGGTGCGCGCCATGCCCCGTGAACTCATGGATGTCGAGCGTTATCTCGAATCGCTGGAACAGGCCGTTACCCGCCAGGTCATAATCGAAGCCAAGATCATCGAAGTGCGGTTGAGCGATGGTTTCCAGAGCGGCGTCAACTGGAACGCGTTGATCAGCCTTGGCAACAGCAAGGAAATCCAGCTCGGACAGGGCGGCGGCGGTACCGTCTTCAACACCGGCCTTGCCGAGAGTGCCGGCAGCCAGGTGGCGCTGGACACAGCCGGCCTGGCCGGCAGCACAGCCACCGCATTCGGCGGCGTATTTGCCCTCAAGGCACATCTGGGTGATTTCAATACCCTGATCGAACTGCTCAAGTCCCAGGGTGACGTGCAGGTACTGTCCAGCCCGCGCGTCTCGACCATGAACAACCAGAAAGCCATCATCAAGGTTGGGACCGACTCCTACTTTGTCACTGATGTCGACATTAACACCGACACCTCGGCCAGTGCGCTCAACCAGAGTGCGGACATCACGCTGACACCTTTCTTCTCCGGCGTCGCGCTGGATGTTACGCCGCAAATCGATGACGACTCCACGATTACGCTTCATGTGCATCCCGCCATCAGCGAAGTCAACGAAGAGATCAAGGACATCAGCATATCCGACCAGACCAACCTGACGCTGCCGCTCGCAACCAGCACCATTCGGGAATCGGACACCATCATTCGCGCGCGCAGCGGCGAGGTCGTGGTGATCGGCGGCCTGATGCAAAATACCATCCGCGATCAGGTCGCATCCACGCCCTTCCTCGGCGACCTGCCGGTGGTTGGCACGATGTTCCGCCACACACGCCAGACATCGTCCAAGACCGAACTGGTTATCCTGCTGAGGCCGGTTGTGGTGGAACGCAATCAGGCCTGGGTTAATGATATTCGTGACACCGTGCAACGCTTCGAGTCGACGCGGCGTCCGCAGTAGGTAAACCGGGAGACGAATGATGTACAGGGAATATTTCGGACTCGGGGAGGCGCCCTTCACGCTGACACCGGATACCGATTTTTTTTATAACCGCGGCAGTCACCGTGAAGCGCTGGAGGTCCTGCAGGTTGCACTGCAATCCGGCGAAGGATTTATCAAGGTCACCGGCGAGGTCGGCACGGGCAAGACCCTGTTGTGCCGACAGCTGCTAAACCTGCTCGACGAGCGCTTTGTCAGCGCCTATGTCCCCAACCCGTTCCTCAACCCGACTGCCCTGCGCATGGCGCTGGCGGAAGAACTCGGTATTGAATTCGCACGTAATATCGGCCAGCACCGGCTCCTGAAACTCATCACTGCACGCCTCGTTGAACTCAGCAGTGCCGGTAAACAGGTCGTCGTGGTACTGGACGAAGCCCAGGCCATCCCTGACGACAGCCTGGAAGCGCTGCGGCTGCTCACCAACCTCGAAACCGAGAAACACAAGTTGTTGCAGGTGGTACTGTTCGGGCAACCGGAACTTGATGAACGGCTGGCGCAGAATCGCCTGCGCCAGCTGAAACAACGCATTGCATTCTCCTACCGCCTCAAGCCCCTTGATCGCCGGACACTGTGCGAATACGTTGACCACCGCCTGCGCGTAGCCGGCTACCAGGGCGGCCCGCTGCTGACCCGCGCCGCGCTGCAACAATTGCAGCGCGCCAGCGGGGGCATTCCACGGCTCGTCAACCTGGTCTGTCACAAGGCACTCATGGCGGCCTACGGCACCGGTTCGACACGCGTAACACTGACCCACGTACGGCGCGCGGCGGGTGATACGGAAGGTATCGCGTTCGGCCGGCGGCGCTGGATAACGCTGGCCTCGGGCATTGCCGGACTACTGGCACTGACCAGTGCCGGCTGGTTGTACGCATTCAGCCTATGAGCCTCATTAACCAGATGCTGAAAGACCTGGATGCACGTCGCCCCCGACCCGCCGGGGCACATGAAGCGGCGCTGCACGGCATGGGCCTCACGGGCGACCATCGCTCATCCGCAACGCTGCCGTGGAGCCGGCTGGCACTGGGCGCAATAACGGCTTCGCTGATCGCGGTTCTGTTGACACTGCGCCCCTGGTTTCAACCGGGCGGGCCGCAGTTCGATACGGGTTCGGCGGGTGACAGCGCCGTGGAGCCCCTGCACGCACCTGTCCCGGTAGCCGGGCCATCCATCCCTGCCAAACCCGCCCCGGCCCCTGCCGCAGCCCGACCTGCTGTCGACCAGGTGACGGCAGACAGCCGGCCCGCCCGGCGCACCGCGAAGAAACTGCCGGTGCAGCCGGCAAAGCGGGCTGACAGCAGCATCCCGCCGGCTAAACCCGCCATTCACCTGACCCCTCATCAGAAGGCAGGGCTCGCTTTCAGGCGTGCACTGGAATTACTCGACCGGGGCAACGACCGTGCTGCCGAAGTCCAGCTGCGCAAGGCGCTGTCTCTGGAGGCCGGGCTGGCCGATGCCCGTGTTCAGCTGGCCGCGCTGTTGTTACGTGAACAGCGTCTGGTCGATGCGGAAATGCTGCTTGTCGAGGGACTGGCCATCCGCGCCGATCAACTTGCACTGGCAGAGCTCTATGCACGCCTGCTGGTAGAGCGGGGTGACAACGCGCGGGCGCTCGACGTACTGGATGCGGCCGGTGCGGCGCACAGCGACCTTGCCGAAGTTCGGGCGCTGCGGGCCGGCATCCTGATGAAACTCGGCGATGCCCGTAGTGCAGCGCTCGACTACCGGAAAGCACTGGCCACCAACCCGCAGCGGGCGGTGTGGTGGATAGGCCTTGGCGTAGCGCTGGAGCAGGCAGGCGACCCCGCGCGCGCACTCCCGGCCTACCACAGGGCACAGCGTCTGCCGCTGTCCACCGAACTCTACGACTTCGTCGTAAAACGCATTAACGCGCTCAACAACCCACGGAACAGGGAGTAGGACAGACATTATGGCCGCCACCATGCCCAGGAAACGCGTTCGTATCGGCGATCTGCTGGTCGAGCAAAAAATTATTTCCGAAGCCCAGTTGCAGGCGGCGCTGGCCGAACAGAAAAAGAGTGGCCGCAAACTGGGACGGGTGCTCATCGAGAACGGTTTCATAGAAGAGGAGACACTGCTGGGGTTGCTCTCTGAACAGCTGGATATCCCGTTCATCGACCTGTCCCGTTTTGAACTGGATCCGCAACTGGTCAGTCGTCTGCCCGAGACCCACGCACGCCGTTACCGCGCACTGGTGCTGAAAGAAACCCCCACCGGCCTGCTGGTGGGTATGGGCGACCCCACCGACATTTTTGCCTACGATGAACTGGTACGTATCCTGAAACAACCGATACAACTGGCAGTCGTCAAGGAAAGTGACCTGCTGCAGAACATCGACCGCATATACCAGCACGCCGACCGTTTGCAGTCGCTGGCCAGCGAAGTCGGACAGGACATGGCCGACAATGCCTTCGACCTCGGCGCACTGAGTCGCGGCAGCAACCAGAGCGATGCGCCGGTCGTACGGCTTATCCAGACCGTGTTCGAGGACGCGGTCGGCGCCGACGCCTCCGACATCCATATTGAACCCGACGAAGACGTGCTGCGCATCCGCCGTCGTATCGACGGCGTGCTGCACGAACAGATCATGGAAGACAAACGCATCGCGTCAGCGGTGGTGTCGCGCCTCAAGCTGATGGCGGAAGTGAATATTTCGGAAAAACGCCTGCCCCAGGACGGCCGATTCTCGCTCAAGGTCGGGGAGAAACACATCGACGTGCGACTGGCAACCATACCCACGCGTTCCGGAGAGTCCGTGGTCATGCGACTGCTGGACCACGGTAACGCCATCCGCCGCCTCGATCAGCTGGGCATGTCCGACGACATTCTCATGCGCTTCCGCAGCATCGTCCATAAACCTTACGGCCTGGTGCTGGTGACCGGCCCGACCGGCAGTGGCAAGACCACCACGCTGTATGCGGCGCTCAGCGAACTGAACAAGCCACAGAAAAAGATCATCACTGTCGAGGACCCGGTCGAATACCAGCTCCCGCGTGTCAGCCAGGTCCAGGTCAACTCCAAAATCGGGCTCGACTTTGCACGTGTACTGCGCACCACGCTGCGCCTGGATCCCGACATCATTCTGGTCGGCGAAATGCGCGACCGCGAGACCGGCGAGATCGGCCTGCGTGCCGCCATGACCGGCCACCTGGTACTGTCGACGCTGCATACCAACGATGCCGTAAGCTGCACGGCACGACTGATCGACATGGGCCTTGAACCCTACCTGGTCGCTGCCTCGGTGCAGGCCGTGCTTGCCCAGCGGCTGGTACGCAAGCTTTGCCCCAACTGCAGCACGCCAACGGCACCCGACGCCCACGAACTGGCATGGCTGCGCAGCCAGAGCGACGAAGACGTCGACGAACAGGTTTTTCGCACCGGCGCCGGCTGCAACAACTGCAACCATACCGGCTACCGCGGCCGCCTGGGTGTCTACGAGTTGCTGGAAATTGATGCAGAAGTTGCCGATGCGCTGCGCCGCAACGACCCCGCGGCGTTCGAAACACTCGCCCGGGCACAGGACGGATACCGGTCACTGGTCAGCAGCGCCCTGGACTATGCACGCCAGGGCATCACCACCCTGAACGAGGCCATGCGCCTCACCGGCGCGGTGGAGTAGGGATATGCCACGCTTTCAGTACAAGGCGCGCGGCAGCCGCGGAGACGCCATCGACGGCATCATCGAGGCCGCCAGCAGCGACATGGCCGCGAGTCGCCTGATCGAGGGCGGCCTCACCCCGATCGATATCCAGCCCTTCCGCGAGAAAATCGGTGCACAAACCAATCTCGCTGACCTGTTTCCGGCACCGGTGGAGACGGCGGACCTGATTCAGTTCAGTCGCCAGATGCACAGTCTGCTCAAGGCCGGTGTACCCATCCTCAGCGCACTGGCCGGGCTGGCGGGCAATTCCCGGAACCGAACGCTGTCCCGAACCCTGCACGGGGTGATTGAAAGCCTGGAGGCCGGCCGTGACCTTTCCAGTTCACTGGGACAATTCCCCAAGGTGTTCTCGGTATTTTATGTCAGCCTGATCCGGGTCGGTGAGACCAGCGGTCGACTGGAAGAAGTTTTCCGGCAGCTGGCGGCCTACCTGGAACGCGACAAGAAAACCCGCGACCAGATCAAATCAGCACTGCGCTACCCCAGTTTCGTGATCGCCGCCATCGTGGTTGCGGTGATCATCATCAATGTGTTCGTGGTGCCGGCGTTCAGCAACGTCTATGAAAATCTCGGCGCCGACCTGCCGCTGCCGACACGGATACTGGTTGCCGTATCAGATGCCATGATCAACCACTGGCAACTGCTGCTGATCGGCACCATACTGCTGGTCACCGGTGTTCACCTGTATATCAACAGCGAAGCAGGCCGCTACCGCTGGCACAAGCTGCAACTGAAACTTCCGCTTATCGGACAGGTGCTCTACCAGGCGACGCTGGCCCGCTTCACGCGCCTGTTCGCGCTGGCACAGCGCTCCGGTGTACCCATTATTACCTCGCTTTCGGTGGTCGGCCGCGCCCTGAACAACGAATTCGTCGAGGAAAGGGTGCTGAGCATGCGTGACGGCATCGAGCGCGGCGAATCGTTGAGCCACACGGCGGCTGCGGCAGGTATCTTCGATCACCTCGTGCTACAAATGCTGCAGGTCGGCGAGGAGTCAGGTGCCACCGATGAGTTGCTGCAGGAAGTCTCGGAGTACTACGAAAGCGAGGTCGACTATCGCGTCGACAAACTGGGTGCCGCCGTCGAGCCCGTTCTCATTATCGCCCTGGCCGGCCTGGTCATGTTGCTGGCTGCGGGCATCTTCCTGCCCATGTGGGACCTCTACAAGGTGGCACTGCACTGAGCAGGATCAGCGCGCCTGGATAACCTGCTCCATCCCTCTTTTTAGCGGCAATCGCAGAACTTTCACAGATTCATTTAAAGATCCCTTTCTGCCAATCCGTCAGGCTCTTCCGGCGCCGAAACATTATTTAGTTATATAACAAACTATTAAGCGATTTTTACGCCAACCGGCGATGCCAACAAAAATCACAAAAAAGCTCAAGGAAAGTCAATTCGTTGACGATACCTTAGTCAGGTAGACAGGCCATCGGGCCACTTTATTCACGGAGATCTGCAAAGATGAACAAACAGACTGGTTTTACTCTGATCGAGTTGGTGGCGGTACTGGTAATCCTCGCCCTGCTCGGCGCCATGGCCGTACCACGCTTCGCGAGCATACAGAACGAAGCACGTGATGCTGCACTGAATGGTTCCAGCAACGCGGTCAAATCCGCCTTGTCAATCTCTATCGCCCAGTTGAAGCGCCTGCCAACCGTTAACGAGCTGGCAACCAACGTTGGTGGTGATGGAACCAACGCGACCGCAGTGGCTACCGGCGTACAGGTGACCATTGCAGGGACCAACTATATCGTTCCCACCTATACGGACACGACCTGCGCTTCGCCGACAGGGGCACCCACTGACACGGTTGCATGTGTAGGTGCCATTCCGCTCCCGTAACGGTAGCCGAAACACATCCGATACGACACAGGGGTGGGCATTTGCCCGCCCCTTTTTGGGTAACACGGTCATGGCCAGGGAACGCAACATGTCGCGTGGCTTCACGCTCATCGAACTGGTGATGGTGATGGTCATTATGGGCGCTTTTGCTGCGCTGGCAGTGCCTAACATGTCACCGGGCGACACCACAGTAAACGCCCAGGCCGACCGGTTCGCACAGGACCTTCGCCACGCCCAAACGCTTGCGATGAGCCAGGGCCGCGCCCTCACAGTCGAAGTTGTTTCCGCCACCCGTTACCGGGTGACGGACGGCGGCTCCACCATTCGTGACCCCGCCGGCGAAGTGCTGGACGTTACATTACAGAATGGCGTCTCCCTGAGTGGTCCGGATATCAGTTTTGACAGCCTTGGCAGACCGCAAACGGCGGGCAGCCTGAGCACAACCGCACAAAACTGGACGCTGGCCAGCGCAAACCGCAACGCCGCAGTGGCCCTGCAGCCGGTGACAGGTTTTGTTTCGGTGACACCATGACCCAGCGCGGCTTCACCCTCATCGAACTGGTCGCGGTGATCATGATTATCGCCATCGCTTCAGTACCCCTGTTCGGTCAGTTCACCCAGGCCACTGCAAGCCTGCTCGACGATGAAAAGGTACAGACCGCAGTACAACTGGTTCAGGAACGCGCCGAAGAGATTCTGGCACTGCGCCGCCGCCAGGGCTTTGCCGCCGTCCCCAATGGCACTATCACCGAAACGTCGCTGACGGGAAACTATGGCAATTACAGCCGTACGCTTGTGGTCTCGCAATTAAAAGGCGGACCGGGTTGTTTCCCGTCAGCAGTTTGCAAGGAAGTCGTTATCACGGTAAGTCGTGACGCCACGCCTCGCGCCCAAGCCACCTTCATGCTGGTGGACTACTGATGGTCCGGCGCGCGCAAAGCGGTTTTACATTGATCGAGACAGTCATGGCGCTGGTTATACTCGCGGTGCTCGCGGCAATGGCGACGCCCATGTTGACCAATGGCGCGAATGCCTATAACGACAGCGCCGAGCGCATCAAGACGCTGGCCCAGTTGCGCATTGCCAGCGAGCGCATTGCGCGGGAACTGCGCGAGGTACGCGGCAGCCCGGCGTTCCCCGGCAACTATGATTTTAGCGTCATGGATACCGGGCGCGTTCAGTTCGTCAAGGCTGACAGTACGCAGGTAACCATCGGTGTTGCGGCATCCCTGGCTACGCTGGCCTATAACACCCCGGCCGGCACCTGGCCATTGACTGACCGGGCAGCCAGTCTCGCATTCCGCTACCTTCAATCAGATGGTGTTTCCGCTGCCGACGCATCGAACGTTGCCTTCGTTGAGTTTGAACTCGTGTTGAGCGAGGGCGGCTTCAGCTTCCCGCAGCGTACCCGCGTTGCGCTGAGGAATCCGCCGTGAAGCCCGGTCGCCGTTGCCAACGTGGCCTGGTGACACTGATGGGTGCGATATTTGTTCTCGTCACCATTTCGCTGCTGTTGATGGTATTACAGCGCACCTCCGGCAACCAGTTACTGGACACCACGCTACAGAACGACAGTGTCGAGGCACTGTTTCTGGCCGAGTCGGCCATCGAACGTGCTTCGTATCACTACACCAACGGCACCGCCTGCGCCGCACTTGCCGGTATCACCGACTCGACCAGCCGCGGCAGTTTCACTGTTCAGACCGCAGTGCTGCAAGTGACTGGCGATTGCCGCATCCAGGTGGAAGGCCGCGCCGGTTCAACCGGCGCGGCCAATGCCGCCGTTCGCACCATCAGCGCCGACCTGCGCCTGTCGACCGCCGATGGCTGGGCGGTGGGCGATAACGGCACCATCCTGCGCTGGGATGGATCGGCCTGGAACAGCACCGCCTCCGGCACCACGCGCAATCTCAACGGCGTGCATTGCGTTACCAGCAACGACTGCTGGGCCGTCGGCAACCAGGGCACCATTCTGCACTGGAATGGCAGCACGTGGAGCAGCACGACGTCCGGCACCAACGCAGACCTGTTCGCGGTCGCCTGCCAGCCGAACGCGCCGGATGACTGCTATGCAGCCGGTGGCGATGTGATCTTCGGCGGGTTCCTTTACACGGCAGTTGTCAGGCACTGGAACGGCAGTACGTGGAACAACTCGCTGAATGCCTGGTCGTTTGGCCAGGATGTCCGCCTGACCGATATCAGCTGCCCGGCAACGATCTGCGAGGCCGTGCTCCGTAACGGGCTGGCCATTCGCTTCAACGGAAACTGGAGCAACGATAACTCCGGCACCAGCACGCCCCTGAATGGTATCGACTGTACCAGCGACGTCGACTGCCAGGCAGTGGGCAACCGCAGCGGCAACAACTTCACTTTCGACCGGCGTGCCAGCAGCGGCTGGACGCCTTCGACACTCAACAGCAGCCGGCGCGAAGACCTGCGTGCGGTATCCTGTGTCGGCGCCGCATTCTGCAAGGCAGTTGGCGACCGCCGTGGCGGCCGTTTCACGATCGTCGGCTGGGACGGCACAAACTGGACAGTGGAATCATTCAATCACGCCCAACGTGACCACCTCAACGGTGTCCACTGCATCACGGCGAATGACTGCTGGGCGGTGGGAGACTACCGCAACGGAGCAACGGGAAACAGTCTGCACTGGGACGGGTTAGCCTGGACCTATGTCGGCACACCGGTTAAACGCGATCTGAACGACGTACATTTTCCAGCATCCGGCGGCACAGGCTCCGCAACGCTGGTTCGCTGGCAGGAAGTCATCAGCAATTGACACGGGAGCGCGTTTTGCGGAACCTGTCACCACACACACACAGGGCGGGTAACCGGGTGTTTTTATTCAGCAAGAAAACCAGAAGCGGTCAACGCGGGACGATAACGCCGTTGCCGGACGGCATTGCCGTCGCAACCGTGCAAAAAAACCGGGACACGGCGGCCAGCGTGGAGCACTGCGCATTCCACCCGCTTTCGCCGGGCGAAGATGAGGCCGGCGCCCTGCAACGCATCATCCACGCGCAGGGCCTGGACAAGATCGACTGTTGCTCGGTACTCGGCATCGGCGACTATCAACTGTTGCTGGTCGAGGCACCGGAGGTGCCTGCCGCCGAACTGCGCGCCGCAATCCGCTGGCGCATCAAGGATCTGATCGATTACCACGTCGACGATGCCGTACTGGATGTCTTCGATGCACCGGCCGGCGGGGCACGCGGTGTGCAGGACCACCTGTATGTCGTGGTGGCGCGCGCAGCGCTGGTTCAGGAACGGATAAAGCAACTGGAAAGTGCCGGCGCTGCGCTCGACATCATCGATATCCCCGAACTGGCGATGCGTAACATCGCCGGCCTGTTGCCGGAAGACGAACAGGGCGTGGCGATGCTGTATTTCGAACGGGATCGCGGTCTGATCACCCTCACGCGCGACAATACCCTGTATCTGGCGCGCAGTCTGGAAATCGGCTTCGAACAACTGCAGGAGTCACCTGCACTGGTCGAACACCTGGCTCTGGAAGTACAACGGTCGCTCGACTATTACGACCGGCATTTCCAGCAAGCGCCGATCAGCGCCGTAGCCCTGGCGCCACTGGGTGACAATACAGACCGGATGGTTGAAGCGTTGCAGGCACAGATCGGCCTGCCGTGCCGGGCAATCAATATTGCCGACATTCTTGAGTGCCGGGAACCCCCGCGCCAGGAAGATATCAACCGCTGCCTGTTGACGCTGGGTGCGGCATTGCGCAGCGAAGTCGCAACGCTGTAGCAGGACGGGTTCATTCCGCCCGGCTGTCGCTCAGCCCTTGCCGGGCTCCATGTCGAGTTCCTTTATCTTGCGGGTCAGCGTATTCCGTCCCCAGCCCAGCAGACGCGCGGCATCCTGACGACGACCGCCGGTGCGCGCCAGCGCGGCCTCGATCATGACGCGCTCAAAAGCCGGTAACGCCTCGTCGAGCAACGCCTCCTCGCCATCGGCCAGCTTGCGACTGGCCCAGGACCGCAATGCGGGTTCCCAGCCCTGCACCGTGGTCGATTCACTGCTCGGCGCCTGCCTGAGCTCTACCGGCAAATCGTCAATTCGAATTTCCTGACCCGGCGCCATTACCGTCAGCCAGCGGCACAGGTTCTCGATCTGTCGCACGTTACCTGGCCAGTCGAGTTGCTTGAGGAAAGCTTCGGTTGCCGGCAACAACTGTTTGACGTCGACACTCAGTTCCTTTGCCGCGGCCCGCATGAAATGGTGCATCAGCAGTGGCACATCCTCACGTCGTTCGCGAACGGCTGGCAGCTGAATACGAATAACGTTGAGGCGATGGAACAGGTCCTCGCGGAAACTGCCCTCGCGGACTCGTTGTTCAAGGTTCTGGTGGGTCGCAGCGATAATACGAACGTCGACGCGCACCGGCGTGTGACCGCCTACCCGGTAAAATTCACCGTCAGCCAGCACGCGTAAAAGGCGCGTCTGCATCTCCGCAGGCATGTCGCCGATCTCATCGAGAAACAAGGTGCCCTGATCAGACTGTTCAAAACGACCGACACGCTGGCTCTGTGCGCCGGTGAACGCACCGCGTTCGTGGCCAAACAGTTCCGACTCCAGCAGATCACGCGGAATGGCCGCCATGTTGAGCGCAACGAAAGGCTTGTCTGCGCGCGGGCTGTGGCGATGCAGCGCGTGTGCGACCAGTTCCTTGCCGGTACCCGATTCACCATTGATCAGTACCGTGATGTTGGAACGGGACAGTCGGCCGATAGCGCGAAACACCTCCTGCATGGCCGGCGCTTCACCGATAATTTCGGTATCGATCTGCATGTTGGCGGCGCCGCTACCGGTGGCCCGGCTGCGGCTCTGTTCGATGGCGCGGCGGGTCAGCTCGACGGCGTCATCGATATCGAACGGTTTCGGAAGATATTCAAAGGCTCCGCCCTGGTAGGCTGTCACGGCACTGTCCAGGTCCGAGTGTGCAGTGATAATGATCACCGGGAGATCCGGGAATTCCGCCTGGATGGCATTGAGCAGTTCGAACCCGTCCATGCCAGGCATGCGCACATCAGTAATCAGCGCATCCGGCTGACCACGGTGCAGGGTTTCAAGTATGCCGGCGGCCGATGAGAAAGCGCTCACTTCCATGCCGGCTTTTTCCAGGGCTTTTTCCAGTACCCAGCGAATGGATTGATCGTCATCGATCACCCACACGCTTGCCTTGTCCGTCATGCGTCCTCCAACGGTAAAAAGATCGTGAACACCGTGTTGCCGGGTTCACTGGTAAACTCGATAATGCCATTGTGCTGATTGACCATGGACTGGGCGATGGACAGGCCCAGACCGGTTCCTTCGGCACGTCCCGTCACCATGGGATAAAAAATCTGTTCCTTCATATCGTTGTCGATTCCCTTTCCGTTATCAATGATGTCGATACGCACGGCGAGCCGGTAGCGCTGCTGCCCGATCGTGATCTGGCGCTGGGTGCGGCTGCGCAACACGATGCGATCGGCACCCGACTGCACAGCATTGCGGACCAGGTTCAGCACCGCCTGTATCAGCTGCTCCGAATCCGCATACAGGTCTGGAATACTCGGGTCGTATTCCCGCACCAGTTCAACGGCGTCGTTCCGTTCCGCGTCCACCAGGCTGCGCACGTGCTCGAGCACCTGGTGGATATTCATCATCTGTTTGTCCGGCAGATCATTGGGCCCGAGCATGCGATTGACCAGGTTTCTCAACCGGTCGGCCTCACGCATGATGACCTGCGTATATTCCTTCTGCTCCTCGTTATGCAGTTCGCTTTCCAGCAACTGTGCCGCGCCGCGTAATCCACCCAGCGGGTTTTTTATTTCGTGCGCCATGCCGCGCAACAGTTCACGGGCGGCACGCTGCTGGGTAAGCAGCTGTTCTTCCTGCGCGATGCGGATATATCGATCCCTGCGGGTAATCTCCAGCAACAGTTCGACCGGACTGGTCGCCGTCACGGTGAAATCCACAACCATCGCCTGACCGTTAGCGGTGCACAACTCCAGTTCCCGCTCGGTAAACGAGAGTTGCTTTTCCAGTGCATCGAGCAGGTGCCGCTTCATACTTTGCGACACCGACACAACCGCCGACCAGGCCTGCCCGGTAATCTGGCGACGACTGACCTGAAACAGGTTCTCCGCCGCAGGATTCAGGTAACGTAACCGCAGCTCACTGTCGAGCAGCAACACTGCGGTGTTCTGGAGCTCCAGCAGACGTGCCGGCTGCGCCCTGTGGGTCTCATCTGGCATGGGCATGCACGGGTCGTAGCAAAAAATACGCCGCTTTTGGGCAGCTGCGTGAAGATCCCGACACGGGAGCATTTATTCGTGTAAAAACAATAGATAACATCGGGTCGCCAGGACGAGACAAAGAACTGAAATGAACAGGTGTGTGGCCGGATCGGTGCACGGGCACGAAATCGCGCCACCTACGCACCATTATAGTGCATTTTTGGTTAACTGAACAACGGCTGGTGACGCGAGCGGAAACCTGGCAAGAGAGGACAGATGCTAGTTGGCCTTGCGGCGTGCGGGATTGAAGATCGTCTGGCGATGCAGGAAAAACCTCACCGGTTCGCTGCGCACAATGGTTTTTCCACGGCTATCGACAACCGCCACCGCGACCCTGTGTTCTCCACGATCGACGTTGGCGAAGGTTTTTGTCGGAGCGGCCTGGGGTTCGCCGACGGGCTTTCCATCAAGAAAGAACTGGAAACGGTGTCCGGCGCCCTGATTCAGCGCCGGGGCACTGGCAGCCGTTACGGTAACGTTGCCGGGATTATCGCGCACGGTTTCATCGGGCCGCGGCGCAACAATCCTGACGCTCCGGTAAGAGGGCGCCTTCTCAACCACGGCCTTGCTGTTCGCGGTTGATTTTATTCTGGGCGCACCGTATACGGACAGCGGTTTCAGCTGAACCGGCTCCGCACCCTTAACGGGCTGATTGGTAAAGGTCACATTCCCGTGTTCGTCGACACTGCGGTAAATTTCCGCGGATACTGAACCGGCGAGCAGGGTTGCGATCAGCAACAACGCGCCGGTGAGATGATGCTGCCTCATAACAATCACCCTTGACGGTGTGGTTTGATACTACCTTACCCACCGCCCGTTGGGTGCGCAACCAAAAACGCCCCCTTTCGGGGGCGTTTCCGGTACCGCTCGTCGGCTGGTATTACAGGCTGTAATACATGTCGAACTCGACCGGGTGGGTGCTCATGCGCAGACGCGTCACTTCTTCCATCTTCAACTCAATGAAGCCATCGAGCATGTCATCGGTAAACACGCCGCCGGCGGTCAGGAACTTGCGATCATTGTCGAGCGCTTCCAGCGCCTGGTCGAAAGTGAAGCAGACCTGCGGAATCTTGGCTTCTTCTTCCGGCGGCAGGTCATACAGATCCTTGTCCATGGCGTCGCCCGGGTGGATCTTGTTCTGGATACCGTCGAGGCCCGCCATCAGCATGGCGGAAAACGCCAGGTAGGGGTTGGCAGTGGAATCCGGGAAACGCACTTCGATGCGACGACCCTTGGGGTTGGCAACATACGGAATACGGATTGAGGCGGAACGGTTACGCGCCGAGTAGGCGAGCATGACCGGTGCTTCGAAACCCGGCACCAGGCGCTTGTAGGAGTTGGTCGAGGCATTGGTGAATGCATTGAGCGCCTTGGCGTGCTTGATGATGCCGCCAATGTAGTACAGGGCGATGTCGGACAGGCCGCCGTACTTCTTGCCGCTGAACAGGTTTTTGCCTTTCTTGGCCAGGGACATGTGCACGTGCATACCGTTACCGTTGTCACCGACCAGCGGTTTGGGCATGAAGGTGGCCGTCTTGCCGTAACTGTGTGCAACGTTCTGCACCACGTATTTCAGGATCTGGACTTCGTCGGACTTGCGAACCAGCGTGTTGAACACGGTACCGATTTCACACTGACCGGCGGTTGCCACTTCGTGGTGGTGCACTTCGGTCGGACAACCCATTTCGTCCAGCGCGAGGCACATGGCGGAACGCATGTCGTGCAGGGAATCGACCGGCGGCACCGGGAAGTAACCACCCTTGATGCCGGGGCGGTGACCGATGTTGCCATCTTCATAGACCTTTTCGGCGTTCCAGGACGCTTCCTCGGAATCCACCTTGTAGAATGCGCCGCTCATCTCGGCGCCCCAGCGTACGTCATCGAGCACGAAGAATTCGTTTTCCGGACCGAAGTAGGCGGTATCGGCAACACCGGTGGACTTCAGGTAGGCTTCGGCGCGCTTGGCCAGGGAACGCGGATCGCGCTCGTAACCCTTCATGGTGGCGGGCTCGAGAATGTCGCAACGCAGGTTCATGGTTGATTCATCGGCGAACGGGTCGATCACCGCGGTGGTGCTGTCAGGCATCAGCACCATGTCGGATTCGTTGATACCCTTCCAGCCGGCGATACTGGAGCCGTCGAACATCTTGCCTTCCTTGAAGAATGCGGCATTGATCTCGCTGGACGGAACCGTGACGTGCTGTTCCTTGCCGAGGGTGTCAGTGAAACGCAGGTCAACAAATTTGACCCCGTTATCCTTCATCAGTTTGTTTACCTTCGCTGCGGACATCTAGCTTCCTCCGAAATGGGATGTGTCTCAAAAAAAAAAAACGGGTTCCGACCTGAATACCGATCCAGGTAGCGGTGAATCCAAAAAAGTGTTCCTGAAAAGAGCAGGAATTATGCCATGGGGAAAAATGGTGGCAAGTCGCATGGTTGCGCCATTCTTCCCTCGATCCCGCGCTCCCGGGCGCACAGAAAAAGGGCTTCCAGCGCCTCACGTGCGCCAAACTAGTGCAAATCAGGGGCGAAAGCAAACCTGTATGCTTTCAACTTCGGACACTGATTTTGCAGCCTGCTCGATATTGTGAACCAGCTGTGCCGGGTCATCATACTGCTCAAGCACCGCCAGCGGCAACGTCACATCGACCTGTAACTTTCCTCGCAGGTAGTGCAGGGTGATATCGCCACTGTCGATGTCGAACAGTTTCCCCCACTGTTCACGTAACCGGGCCATCAATTCATCCCGCAAGGGCAGCTGATTACAGGGCGATTCCTGTTCGTCATCCTCCGGGTCGATATGCACAGTCACGTCGGTCACTTCGTCAAAATGTTCCAGCAGGTGACGACGCACCGTATCACCGATCTGATGGCCTTCCGATACACTGATACGGGGATCGACCTGCAGGTGCAGATCGACCAGCGCCTGTCCGCCACTGCGCCGGGTACGCAGCATGTGCAGTGCGCGTACACCATGGACGTTAGTGATGGCCTCGCGGATGGCTTCGACCAGTTCCGGCTCCAGCGCGGTATCGATCAGTTCACGGGTGCTGGACAGCACCAGATCCAGCCCGATCTTGGCAATCATGACCGCCACCGCGACGGCCGCAACCGCATCGAGATAGTGATAGCCCATCATGGCACCGGCAACACCGATAAAAACAACGATCGAGGAAATCGCGTCGCTACGGCTGTGCCAGGCGTTGGCCATCAGCATATTGGAGCGCAGGCGACGTGCCACGCGCATGGTGTACTGGTAAATGATTTCCTTGGACACGATCGATATGAACGCGATAACCAGCGCCAGTGCACCCGGCGCGAACAGCAGGTCCGGTTCGCCGATACGCGCCAGCGCATCCCAGGCGATACCCACGGCGACCAGTATCAAGGCAATACCCAGGCCAACCGTGGCCAGAGTTTCGATGCGTCCGTGCCCATAGGGATGATCTTCGTCCGCCTCACGGTGTGAATGCTTGGCCGCATACAACACCACGAAATCGGTGGCGAGGTCGGACAACGAATGAATACCGTCGGCAACCAGCGCCTCCGAGTGCGCCGTCCACCCGACCAGGATTTTTGCGATACCCAGCAGCAAATCGACAACCGAGCCGATCAGGGTAACCTTGCGCACCTCGCGGTAGCGCGGGTTATGAATGATTTCTTCCGGCGTGGCGCCCATGTTTCAGTCCGTATCACCGACCCGAACGGTGACAATAATTTCATCCTGTTGTTGTTCGATGGACAGTACCTCGTGCCCGTTGACGCGGCACCAGGCCGGGATGTCGTGTCTGGCGCCGGGATCGGTGCAGATCACCGCCAGCGTATCACCGGGCAGCAATTGCGCAACGCGATCCTGGCAGCGGATGACCGGCATCGGGCACAGCAGCCGCCGCGCGTCGAGCTGGTAGTGGCTCACAGGTACCAGTCCGCCGGTATCGCGCTGCCACCCAGCGGCTTGACGCTGAGGGTGGAGGTATCCGCATTCAGCGGGTGGATCTCGACCTCCACACGGTCGGCTCCCCGGCCCTGACTGAAGCGCGCGGTGATTTCGGCGGCAAGCCGCAGGTCTTCGTCGCCGGCTTCGCCGTCGAGCAGCACCAGCGGGCCATTATGGCTGGTGGTGAACATGTGCGTAAACTGTTTGCGGTAGCCTTCGAGGAATTTGTTTTCACCGTCTTCCCGACCAACGATCAGCTTGAAGTTTGGTCGTGGCCGGATATGACGGCCAACCTTCAGCAACATGATGTCGTCAATTTCGTATTTGCGCTCGCCACGCGCCTGCCACAGGTCGGCGAGCTTCCTGGAATAATTGCTGTCGGTAAGGAAACAGCAGCCGCCGGCCGGCTGTGCGTAATCCTCAAAACCGAACTGCCGCGCCAGCGCCATTTGCGGTTTGCGTGTCCGGCCCTCGAAACCGTAGAGTTGTTCCCGGTCTACCCAACCTTCGTGTTCGGGCAGGGTGGGGGGCAGGTTTTTTGCGCACAAGGGCCGTAACAAACGGTCCTCGGCGCCGGATTCGGCCGCAATGACGGGCATGGTGTCCTTGCGCTGGGACTTGGGTCGCTGTCCGATGACCTCGCCAGTGACGATAAAATCGAAGCCGTTGGCCTCGATCCATTCCTTCGCCTTCTGCACCATGAACACCTTGCAGTCGAGGCAGGGGTTCAGGTTGGCACCGTAACCATGCTTCGGGTTGATCACCACATCCTTGTATTCCTCGATGATGTCGACGATGTGTAATTTAATCCCCAGTTGCTCCGCCACCCACAGCGCATTGTTGCGCTTGGGCCGGGCACGGTCTTTCTTGCGGATGGCGTGGGTATGGCCCTCCACACAGAAACCGGTGAAAAAATTGATGCCTTCGACATGGATGCCCTGTTCCTGCATCACCCGGGCAGCCAGCAATGAATCCAGTCCGCCGGAAATCAACGCGACGGCTTTGCGCACTTCGGTCATATCGTTACCGATAGAGTAAAAATCCGCACGGATTGTACCCTATGCCCGGGCGGACATAGAGCGATGATTGCAGGGGGATTTAACCGCCCGTCAGTGACGGGAGCGCTGGTCGCGGCGCGGCGCCGGCAGCTTGCCGGATTCCGTTAATGACTGCCAGGCACTGCGGCTGCCGGTATCGGCCCACAGCTCCGCAGCCGCCAACGGCTGTAAAACCGGCGCACCGGACAAGCCGCGCATGGCGTGCAGTACATCCATGATAGCGACGAAGCCGCCCGCGAGGCTGCTGAACAGGCGGTCGCTGTGACGATCCACCAGCGAGGAAAGCTGGTCATAGGCGCTACGGCCGATATTCACGAAATAGCTGACCCGGACCATACGTTTTTCCGCGATTTGCGGGAATAATCCGGAAAATAGCAGGCATTGGTCGCCAACGTCCTGTAAATTGCCGGCTTGCCTCGGGTCGGCCTGCTGCGCGTTCAGGAATTCAAGCGCCATGATCTTGCGCGCCAGCTCGGGCCGGTCGGCAAACCGCATGAGCAGGAAAACCAGATAGGATTCAAGGGTCTCTTCCAGATTGTGGTCACTGGCCGCCTGCGCTTCCGATACCAGCGCATGCCATTGGGCCAGATCTGTTGGTTGCAGGACCAGGGTTGCCATCCATCACCTCACTCGCTTGTCCGTCAGACAGATTAGCGGCCGGAGAGTTTCCCGGCTTGAAGGGGCGCACGCCGACCGGGCAGGGCAAATTGCCGCTCGCCCTACATCCGCGCGGCCGCGCAAGCTATACTGCGCGCTTTTGAACCATGGCTGACCAGCGATCTTGACTTCCAACACAACACCCAAAACGTTCCAGGGCCTGATTCTGGCACTGCAGGAATACTGGTCGCGGCAGGGCTGCGTGCTGCTGCAACCTTATGATATGGAGGTCGGGGCAGGCACCTTCCACCCGGCGACCTTCCTGCGCGCCATCGGCCCGGAGCCATGGCGCACGGCCTATGTACAGCCGTCACGCCGACCGACCGACGGCCGCTATGGCGAGAATCCGAACCGCCTGCAACATTATTACCAATTCCAGGTTTTGCTCAAGCCCAGCCCCGACAACATCCAGGAACTCTACCTGGACTCGTTGCGCGAACTGGGCCTTGACCCGCTGGTGCATGATATCCGTTTCGTTGAGGACAACTGGGAGTCGCCGACGCTGGGCGCGTGGGGCCTCGGCTGGGAAATCTGGCTGAACGGCATGGAGGTCACCCAGTTCACCTACTTCCAGCAGGTCGGCGGGCTGGACTGCCGGCCGGTCAGTGGTGAAATCACCTACGGCCTGGAACGTATCGCCATGTATCTGCAGGGTGTGGAAAGCGTGTTCGACCTGGTGTGGACCGAGAGCCCGCAAGGTACGGTGCTGTACGGCGACGTGTTTCACCAGAACGAGGTGGAGATGTCGACCTACAATTTTGAACACGCCAACGTGGAACAACTGTTCCACTGGTTCGACGTGTGTGAAAAAGACAGTCAGGCACTAATCGAAGCCGGCCTGCCGTTGCCCGCCTATGAACTCATGCTGAAGGCATCGCACACCTTTAACCTGCTGGACGCGCGCAGCGCCATTTCGGTGACCGAGCGTCAGCGCTTCATCCTGCGCGTGCGCTCGCTGGCGCGCGCCGTCGCCAAGGCCTATTACGAGCGTCGCGAATCGCTCGGCTTCCCGCTCCTGAAAGGGGAGGCCACACCATGACGGAAACCCGTAATCTGCTGATCGAAATCGGTACCGAGGAGTTGCCACCGAAGGCCCTGCGACGTTTGTCCGAGGCGTTTGCCGATGGCATGTCACAAGCGCTCGATGACGCGAGTCTGGCATTCGAGGGCATACAGCCCTATGCCGCACCCCGGCGCCTCGCCCTGCTGATCCGCGCGCTGCCCGTGGCGCAAAAGGACCGCGAAATTGTACGCCGCGGACCCGCACTTGCCGCCGCATTCGACGAAGAGGGTTGCCCTACCCAGGCAGCAACCGGTTTTGCCAGAAGCTGCGGCGTTGAGGTCGAACAACTCGATCAACTGGAAACGCCGAAAGGGAGCTGGTTGTCTTACCGCGCTATCGAAAAGGGCAAGGCCACGGCCGAACTGGTGCCGGACATGGTGCAGCGCGCGCTCGCCGGACTACCGGTACCCAGGCGTATGCGCTGGGGCGACCACGACGTGGAATTCGTGCGACCGGTTCACTGGGTGGTGCTGTTGTTTGGCGAAGACGTCATTGCAGCACCGGTGCTGGGTATTACCGCCGGTCGCGAAACCCGTGGCCATCGCTTCCATCACCCGGCGCCCATTGCACTGGCTTCGGCGGGTGACTATGTGCAGGCTCTGCACGACGAAGGATACGTCATGGTGGACTACCGGGCGCGCCGTGCCACGGTTCGCGACCAGGTCACCGCGTGCGGGAAAGAACTCGGCGGCAAGGCGCTGATCGATGAAGCGCTGCTCGACGAGGTCTGTTCGCTGGTCGAATGGCCGGTTGCCATCGGCGGCCGGTTTGATGAAACCTTCCTCGAGGTACCGTCAGAGGCACTGATTTCCAGCATGCAGGACCATCAGAAGTATTTTCCGGTTGTCGATGCGGACGGAAAGCTGTTGCCCTGTTTCATCACCGTCGCCAATATTGAGAGCCGGGAGCCGGGACAGATTCGTGCCGGCAATGAGCGCGTCATTCGCCCGCGTCTGTCAGACGCCGCGTTCTTCTGGAATCAGGACCGCAAACAACCACTGGCCGCACGCGCCGACGGTCTGCGCAACATGGTATTCCAGAAAAAGCTCGGCACCCTGTTCGACAAACAGGAACGCATGGCGCGTCTGGCCGCAATAATTGCCGGGCAGATCGGTGGCGACCCCGCCCACGCCGAACGCGCCGCTCGCCTCAGCAAGTGTGACCTGCTCACCAGCATGGTGTACGAGTTCCCCGATCTGCAGGGCATCATGGGCCGTTACTATGCCGCCCATGACGGCGAACCCGAAGCCGTCGCCGCTGCGATCGAGGAACACTATAAGCCGCGCTTCGCCGGCGACACATTACCGCAAAGTGAAACCGGCCTGGCGCTGGCGCTGGCAGACCGGCTCGACAGCCTGGTCGGTATTTTTGCTATCGGGCAGCCGCCCAGTGGCGACAAGGACCCGTTCGCACTGCGCCGCGCCGCGCTCGGTGTGGTGCGGCTCTGCATCGAAGGTGGGCTGGATATTGATCTCGACGCCCTGCTACGCGAAGCCGCAGCCGGTTTTGACGCCAGCCTGAACGCAGGTGACGCCGTCGACGCCGTTTTCGACTACATCATGGATCGGCTGCGCGGCTACTACCAGGACCGGGATATTCCCGTCGATGTAGTCGATGCAGTGCTGGCGACACGCCCGACACGACTGATAGATTTCGACAGGCGCGTTCGCGCCTGCCAGGCGTTCCGCGACCTTCCGGAAGCCGCAGCACTGGCAGCCGCCAACAAGCGCATTGCAAATATCCTGAAAAAGACTGCGCAGCCTATCCCGGACGCCGTCGATGAAACATTGTTGAACGATGCGGCCGAGAAACTACTGGCCGAACAGCTGGCGGCACTCAAACCCGAAGTCCTTCAGTTGATGGAGAAGGGTGACTACACGCCGGCGCTGCAGAAACTCGCGGGGCTGCGCGATGCCGTCGATGCATTTTTCGATCAGGTCATGGTCATGGTGGACGATGATCGTATCCGTACCAACCGGCTCGCCCTGCTCAAGGATCTCGGCACATTGTTCCTGCGTGTCGCGGATCTGTCACGACTGCAACACTGAGGACATGCATATGCAACACAGTGACTCCTACCAGGCCATGCTCGACGCTGTTCAGGCCTTTCACGACAAGCACGACTTCCGTAACACTGGTGGCGAGGAGTTGAACTACCGCATTGCGCTGATGGCCGAAGAACTTGGGGAGATTTCCGCCTGTGTCACCAAGGGCAAGTCTACCGAGAGCCTGTCGGAGGAGGTCGCCGATCTTTTTATTCTCCTGATTGGTACGGCGATCGCCGCCGATTTCGATCTCAGGGAAGCGTTCTGGAAAAAGATGGAAAAACTCATGCAGCGCGAATCGCGGATGGTCAACGGCCGTATCCGCGTTTCCGAATTTCGTGACATGAGCTGAACCACGTTACCACTACATGCCTGCCTCGATGCCACCCAAGCCTGTTCTGTACCTGCGCTCATTCGCGTTCTGGATTTTCTTTGCAACGATCACGGTAGTCTTTGCGCCGTTGCTGCTGCTCAGTTTTCCCTTCCCGTTCAAGAAACGCTTTGCCCTTACATACGCCTGGTCGAAGCTGACCATCTGGTGGCTGGGTGTGACCTGCAAGCTTTATTACGAAGTCCAGGGACAGGAAAATATCGTCCACGACGCCGGCATCGTACTCGCCAAGCACCAGTCGACCTGGGAAACACTGACGCTGAATTTCTGGTTTACTCCACAGACATGGGTCATTAAACGTGAACTGCTGTGGCTGCCGTTTTTCGGCTGGGGAGCGTATATGATGGAACCTATCGCTCTCGACCGTGGCGCCGGTCGCAGGGCCATCGAACAACTTGTCGAACAGGGGAAGCAACGCCTGGACAGCGGGCGCTGGGTGATTATTTTTCCCGAAGGTACGCGCATTGCGCCCGGCAAGCGCGGTCGTTACCGCATCGGCGGCGCCATACTCGCGGAACGAACCGGTTACCCGGTCTACCCGGTTGCACACAATGCCGGCGAATACTGGCCACGCCGGCAGTTCATCAAGAAACCCGGCGTGATACAGGTTCGAATCGGCAAGCCGATTTTACCGGACGGCAAAACGGCTCAACAGATTCTGAGGGAAACCGAAAACTGGATCGAGTCGGAAATGGCGCGTATCACGACGCTGAAAACGCACGAGCACGGACCGACCACCACCGGCTGACGGCCGGTCGATCAAAAACTAGACGTCGAGGTTGGACGCGGTCAGTGCATTCTTCTCGATGAACTCGCGGCGCGGTTCGACCTGGTCGCCCATCAACGTGGTGAAGATCTCGTCCGCCGCTACGGCATCCTCGATGTTAACCTGCAGCATACGCCGCGTCTCGGGGTTCATGGTGGTCTCCCACAACTGATCCGGGTTCATTTCACCAAGGCCCTTGTAGCGCTGGATGTGCTGCCCGCGTTTGGCTTCTTCCATCAACCAGTCGATCGCCTGTTTAAAACTGTCCACCGGCTGCCGTTTTTCACCGCGCTGCACATAGGCGCCTTCGCCGAGCAGATCGTTTAACTGTTCACCGAGCTCGACAATGCGGCCATATTCGGCGCTGGCAAAGAATTCACTGGGAATCTTCTGTTCACTGGCAGTGATACCGTGGGTCAGACGCTTCACTGCAATGGTGAACTCTTCCCGATCCTCGCCACGGCTCACTGTGATCTCGAAACGCTCGCCAGCCTTCTGCTGGCTGTTGATGCGCGCCTCGAGTTCCTTGCACCAGGCATCTATCTTTTCCACGTTGTGCAGATCGACTTCCTCCAGCGCCGGCATATAGAGCATGCGTTCCAGCACTACCGGGCTGTAACGGCGCGACAGGCGTGCGATCGACGCCGACACGGACAGGAACTGCTTGGCGAGGTTTTCCAGCCCGGGGCCCGTCAGTGCCGGAGCATCCTTGCTGACAAACAGGCTGGCCTTGTCCAGTGCCGCCTGAAGCAGGTATTCCTGCAACGCCTGGTCGTCCTTAACATATTGTTCTTGCTTACCCCTTTTTGTTTTATACAGGGGCGGCTGGGCAATATAGATATAACCGTTTTCGATCAGTTCCGGCATCTGCCGGTAGAAGAACGTCAGCAACAGGGTACGGATGTGCGAACCGTCCACGTCCGCATCGGTCATGATGATGATGCGGTGATAGCGCAGTTTGTCGATATTGAATTCGTCCCGGCCGATCCCGCAACCCAGCGCAGTGATCAGCGTGCCAACCTCTGCAGAGGACAGCATCTTGTCGAAGCGTGCCTTTTCCACGTTCAGGATCTTGCCCTTTAGGGGCAGAATTGCCTGGGTGCGCCGGTCCCTGCCCTGCTTGGCCGAGCCGCCGGCGGAATCGCCCTCCACCAGGTAAAGCTCGCTCTGCGCCGGGTCGCGCTCCTGACAATCGGCGAGCTTGCCGGGCAGCCCGGCGATATCCAGCGCGCCCTTGCGGCGAGTCATCTCGCGGGCCTTGCGAGCAGCCTCGCGAGCCATCGCGGCTTCCATGATCTTCGCGATGATAGCCTTGGAATCTTTAGGATTTTCAAGTAGATAGCTTTCGAGTTTCTCCGAAACCGTGGATTCCACGATGCCTTTTACCTCGGATGACACCAGCTTTTCCTTGGTCTGCGAGGAGAATTTGGGATCCGGCACCTTGACGGACAGCACAGCGGTGAGTCCTTCACGTGCGTCGTCACCGGTAGTGTTCACCTTGTTCTTCTTGGTGACCTGCTTTTCCATGTACTGGTTCAGCGTGCGCGTCAGCGCCGCCCGAAAACCGGCCAGGTGGGTGCCACCGTCCAGCTGCGGAATATTGTTGGTAAAGCAGAAAATATTTTCCTGGTAGGAATCATTCCACTGCATCGCTACCTCGACGCCCACGCCGTCGCGCTGGCCGGTGAAATAGAACACATTCTGGTGCAGCGGCGTCTTTTTTCGGTTCAGGTGCTCAACAAACGCCCGAATGCCGCCCTGATATTCAAAAATATCCTGCTTGTCGGTGCGCTCGTCAGTCAATTTGATACGCACGCCGGAATTCAAAAATGACAGTTCTCTCAAACGCTTGGCGAGAATATCGTAATGGAATTCGGTGTCACCAAAGATCTCGGTGCTGGGTTTGAAGCGAATTTCGGTTCCGGTCTGATCCGTATCGCCAATCACTTTCAGCGGCGTTAACGGCTCGCCCATGGCGTATTCCTGAAAATAAATATGCCCGTCGCGCTTGACCGTCAGCTTTAGTGATTCAGACAGCGCATTGACGACAGACACACCCACGCCATGCAGCCCACCTGACACCTTGTAGGAGTTGTCATCGAATTTGCCACCGGCATGCAGCACGGTGAGAATAACTTCGGCAGCCGAACGCCCTTCCTCCGAATGAATATCTACCGGAATCCCGCGCCCGTCATCGCTGATGGTGACAGAATCATCGCTGTGTAGCGTCACCGAGATTTCCGAGCAGTAATTAGCCAGGGCCTCATCGATGGAATTATCGACAACTTCGAACACCATGTGGTGCAGCCCGGTGCCATCATCGGTGTCGCCGATGTACATGCCAGGCCGCTTACGCACGGCATCGAGCCCTTTAAGGACCTTGATATTTGAGGAATCGTAACTGGGAGTATC
>CAYSRA010000024.1:0-29188 GCA_964433205.1 uncultured Thiohalobacter sp.
GCGATTGAGGGCGGCCGCCTCTTGCTCGAGGGTGGCCGCCGGGGCGCTGTAGCCGGTAAGGGAGTCCGTCACACCGGCGATGGCGGAGGCGGCATCGGTTTCCATTGCCGGTGTACCTTCGAACAGGGGGTGGCAGTCCAGTTCCAGCCCGCTGCCCTGCATGACGGTGGCCAGCCGGGTTTGCATGACGTGGCGCAAGGCCCCGATCTCCATGCCTGGCAGCGGGCGCAGGTCGATGTGCAGTTCGCAGTCGGCGCAGATGCGGTTGGGGCTGTCACCGCCATGAATATGGCCGAGGTTGAGCGTCGGTACGGGGACATCGAACAGCGGGTTACGGTGTTCGGCCTGCAGTTCGCCGCGCCAGCGGAGCAGTTCGCCGATCACCTTGTGCATGCCTTCCAGGGCGTTGTTGCCCAGCGCCGGGTTGCTGGAGTGGCCGGAGCGGCCGCGCAGATGAATGGCCTCCATGAGTATGCCCTTGTGCAGCCGTACCGGCCGCAGGCCGGTAGGCTCACCAATCACTGCGTAGCGTGCTTGCGGGCGTTTCGCGTCCACCAGGGCGCGCGCGCCGGCCATGGAGCTTTCCTCATCGGCGGTGGCGACCAGGATCAGCGGTTCACGAAACTGCGCGGCGCCAAACTCACTTGCAGCCACGATAGCCAGCGCCAGGAACGCCTTCATGTCCGAGGTGCCCAGTCCGTAAAGCCGGTTGTCGTGTTCGGTGAGACGAAACGGGTCAAAGCTCCAGCGGCCTTCGTCCCAGGGGACCGTGTCGGTGTGGCCGGCCAGCACCAGTCCGCCGGGGCCGCTGCCCAGCGTGGCGATCAAATTGGCCTTGTCCGTTCGTCCGGGCAGGGGCATGATCTCGACGCGGTAGCCGAGTGGATCGAGCCAGTTCGCCAGCCTTTCGATCACCTCCCGGTTGCCCTGATCGAGGGCCGGATTGACGCTGCTCACCGAAGGTGACGAGATCAGCCCGTCGATCATTTCCAGCAAGTCGGGTGTGTTGTGCATGCAGTCAGCCTAGCGCGTATCCACCAACAGGAAAAGCATGTCGTAACGTCGCTGGAACCGGTCCGGGTCCGGCAGTCAGGTCGAGGCGCTACGTCCGACTGTTTGCAGTCCGTACTGTTTCAGTTTGCGGTACAGGGTGCGTTCACTGATGCCAAGAATCTGTGCAACCTTGGCGCGCCTGCCGCGGTGTTCTGCGAGTAGTTCAGCGATGTACTGTGATTCCAGCCCCTTGATCGAGGGCTCCGGACCATCCGGGCTGGTGCGAGGGCGGCTGTTATCTGTGGTCCGCACGCCGAGCGGTGCGTCGATGCGGATTTCCGCGGCGGTAATAACGCCGTTGGTGCTCAGTGCGATGGCACGTTGCAGAATGTTGCGCAACTCCCGCACATTGCCAGGATAGTCGTATGACATCAGCGCTTCCCGGGCGTCGTCGGCCAGGTGATACGCAGCCGGATTTTCCGGCCCCATGCGTTGCAGCAGGGCTTCCGCCAGCTCGGGAATGTCCTCGCGGCGTTCACGCAGTGGCGGGATCTTGCACAAAATGCCGGCAATGCGGTAATACAGATCGGCACGAAACGCATTGCCCGCGATCAGCTGGCGCAGGTTTTTACTGGTTGCGCAGACGATGCGCGCGTCGCTACGCAACAGTTCCCGACCACCAACGCGACGGAACCGGCCGGTCTCCATGGCGCGCAGCAGGCGGCCCTGCAGCGACTGCGGCAGGTCCCCAATCTCGTTGAAAAACAGTGTGCCGCCGTCGGCCTGTTCGAACAGGCCGTGGCGACGTCCGATGCAACCGGTGAAGGCGCCGCGTTCGTGACCGAACAGTTCGCTTTCAAACACGGTTTCGGAAATGGCGCTGCAGTCCACCATGATGAACGAGCGGCCGTTCCGTTCGGAACGGCGATGAATATATTCGGCTGCCAGATCCTTGCCGACGCCACTTTCTCCCGTCAGCAGCACCGGGGCACTGGTTGCGGCGGCGCGTGTCAGGTCCTCGACGCAGGTCATGAAAGCCTTCGACCGGCCGACCATCTGTTGTTGTGCGCCAACAAGATCGTCGCTGTGCGCCAGCAGGAACACGGCCTCGCCGAGGTACATCGAGCCGTCCTGACCGAATACGGGCGATCCCTTTATCCGCACGTGTTCGGGTGAGGCGTTACTATCGTAATGGATGTGCAGTACCTGGTGAGGGGCACGGGTTTCAAACACTTGTTTGTGCGGGCAGTCTTCACCGTTCACGTGGCAGGGTACATTGGAACGGTGTGATACGTGGTGGCATTTCTGCCCGACGATCTCACGGTTTTCTACGTCATAGGCTTGCTTGTAGGCGGTGTTGGCGGCGACGATCCTGTAGTTCTCATCGATCAGGACAAACGGGTGGTCCTGGGCGTCAATGAGTGACTGCACCTCCACCGAGAGCTTGTCTTTGCCCATAAATCTTCTGGTACCCTGCGTAGGCTGTCAATCTGACAGGTTTATATGCTGTCGCCTCAGTGTAGACCACAATACTGCGACGCGCATTGGGTATCGCGCTAATCTTCCGGGTGCAACCTGCGCTGCAGGTTGTCGTGCAGCAACATGGATAAATCTTCCAGCGGGCTGATCGAATCGAGCACGGCCAGTATCAGCTGGTTGCGATTACGCACCCCGAACTTTCTGAATAACCTGGCAAGGTGCAGCTTTACGCCCTGGGAAGACAGGTGTACTTGCTCGGCAATCTGCTTGATAGCCAGCCCCTTGATGACTTCGCGAAGGATTTCGGTTTCGCGTGCAGTCAGGTTATTGCACAGCCGGTCGAACTTGTTGAGGAAGCGGGCGTTCATCTGCGTATCGTATTCGTGCCCGTTATGGATGAAGCGTTCCATGATATGTCGCTCTATCCACTTTTTTCCGCATGCCACGGCATTCAGTGCGTGTTCGACGTGAATACCGCTCATTCGCTCGTTGATATAGCCATGTGCGCCAGCGTGCACCAGGCGATACAGGTGCTCGTCGTCCATGTCCCGGCCGAAAACCAGGAGTCGAATATCCGGGTGTTTCGCGTGGATGTTGCGCAGGAACCGTTCCAGCGGGTTGTCGATGATATCGTTCTGGATCATTAATACATCGGGCCGGGTTGTTGCGAGTGCCGCCATGGCACTGTCACCAGGTTCAAGGCAGGATGCCTGGTATTTGTCCCCGTTGTTCTCGATCATGCGCGCAATGCTGTCCAGGGAAAAGTCGCTGTGGCCAATAATGAAGACCGTGATCTTCCTGTCCGGCGCTGCCGGGCGGGACCGGGTGCCGGATGTGTCCGGTGACGGTGTCGATAAATTTTTCATTCTTCTCCGTGTACTGTTATCGGGAATGCGCAAGAGGCAACGCAAGTTACGAGCCAGTATCCAGAATTTCTTTGTAAACAAAAACGTACAAATGTTTATAAACATCTGTACAGATATTCCGGGCAAAAGCGGAACAAATGACAAAAATTCCGACAGAATCCTCGGGAAATGGACCCGGTGGGTGGAATTTGCAGTCACGGCGGGACAGTAAAGTCGGTGTGCCAGGCACCCCCCGGTACATCGATGAACCTGTATCTCGTTGTTTATTAAAATAATCATGCGATTTTTTGCATCTTGCCGGCGAATGGGATTCATGTCTGGATTGTCGACAGAAAATGACTGATCCTGCCAATTTGTCATGCCATGATGTCAATCAGGCATACGGTTATTGCGGAGATTCAGGCGCTTTATCAACGTGTTGGCGACGACTCCGGGTGCGGTTCCGGTTGTACTGAATGTACCCCGCAGACCGGGCTGCGGTAATGCGCTCAAGGTCCTGGTGTATCGAGTCGAAAACAGACCATGATCAATTTATCCGGAATTTCAGTCTCGGTAGTGGCGTGCGGTTTGCTGGCATCCTCCCTCACCGGCACGGCGGCATTCGCCAATGTGCAGCAGTTTCAGGTCAGTTGGGAAATGTCGGAGTGGGTTGTCGACGCGACGCCGGACCATTGTTCCCTGACGCACGCGATTCCCCGTTTCGGGCGTGCACGTTTCGAGCAGCATTCCGGCCAGCGGCTGAAATTCTCCCTGCTGGTCGATCAGCCACCGGTACGCGATCAGACCGCACACATCCGTTCCGAGGTGCCGCCCTGGAGACATCAGGGAGCGGCGCGTGACCTGGGAGATTTTCCGTTACAACAGGGAAGAAAACCGCTGGATATCCCGCGCGATCAGGCGTTGCGAATTTACCAGGAACTGGAGCAGGGCATGCAGCCGGTCATCGAGTTCGACGACTGGGGCGATGGCAGGGACCGGGTCGCGGTCACGCTGATGCCGGTCAGGTTCCGCGAGGCGCTGCCCCGGTTCCTCGAATGTACCGCCGGCCTGTTGTACCTGGATTTCGAACCGCGCGCCAGCAAGCAGGTGTTCTTTTCGACCAACAGCGCGCGCCTGAATCGGCTGGCGCGGGGCGTACTCGAAGGTATTGCGCGGGATTACCGTAAAAAACGCGATTTCCGCATCGTGCTGGGCGGGTATGCGGACGCACGCGGTGCTGCGGATTTCAACCTGGCGCTGTCACGCCGGCGGGCGGCCATGGTGGCGCGCTACCTGCGTTCCCGTGGTGTGCCGCCAGGTGTGGTTGAACTGCGTTTCTTCGGGGAAGTGCCACCGGAAGCCGATGACGGAAAGGTCCTGGCAAAGAACCGCCGCGTGACAGTGTGGATCGCCGACCGCTGAAGGGGTGGTCTACTCCCTGACCGGGCGCTTGGCCAGCTTGCGTTGCAGGGTTCTGCGGTGCATGCGCAGTTTTCTTGCGGCGCCGGAAATGTTGCCGTTACATTCCGCCAGTACTTTCTGCAAGTGTTCCCATTCCAGCCGTTTTATGCTGATCGGGTTGTCCGCGACGGGGACATCCGGGTCCCCCTCATCCTTGTGCAGTGCTGCAAGGATTTCGTCGGCGTCCGCCGGCTTTGCGAGGTAATGGGTGACGCCCAGCTTGATGGCCTCAACCGCGGTGGCAATGCTGGCATAGCCGGTGAGAATCACCATACGGGTATTTTCGTCGCGGGCATGCAGTTGTGCCGCCAGCGACAACCCGGATTCATTACCAATACGGAGATCGATAACAGCGTATTCGGGATCGAGGCTCTGTGCTTTCGCCAGCCCGTCGGCGATATTGTGCGCACTTTCCACCAGGTAGCCGCGATCGCGCAGGGCGTCTTCCAGAACTTCACAGAAGATCTCGTCGTCATCGACAATCAGCAGGGTCGGGCAGTTATGCTCGGAGTGGGTCATTACCGGGAGTCCAGTCGGGTCAGAGGCAGCCGCAGGCGTGTGCAGGTTCCACCCCCCTCACGGTCAAACAGGGCAATATCGCCACCCAGCCTGCGCAGGGTCGCATGAGTCAGGAACAGGCCCAGGCCCATTCCGTGTTCCTTGTCGCTGGTCTGGCGTTTGCCGAGTGTCGCGGCCACGTTCGGGTGCAGGCCGGGTCCGCGATCCAGAATGTCGATAATGAGTTGCTGCGTGTTCCACCGCACATCGAGTTCAAGGGCTTTCTGCGAGGCATCAGCTGCATTATTGAGCAGGTTGATCATCGACTGGTGGAGCGTTTGTTCGTCAATGATGGCCGCCTGCGGCGGATCCGGCGGCAGCGAAACCGCGAGCGAGGCGCCCGGTCGTTGCGCCTCCCAGCTTTCGACGATGCGTTCGATCCACGCCTGGACCGGGATCAGGCCGCCACTTTCGGCGCGCAGTTCGCCAGCCGAGGCAGAAATCACCGACAGCGCCTGCTTGCAGCGATCGACCTGGCTGCGCAGGATTTTCAGCTTGCGTTTCATGTCTTCCGGGGCATCGGCGCGTTCCAGTTCACGTGTCACCACCGCCATGGTCGACAGCGGCGTGCCCAGTTCGTGCGCGGCACCGGTGGCCAGCGTGCCGAGTGCGACCAGTTGTTCGTCGCGCAGTGCCTGTTCACGTGCCTGTGCCAGTAGCCTGTCGCGCTGGCGCAGCGTATTTGCCATGCCGACTACGAACCAGGCGATCAGTGCAGCGCTGAGTGCAAAACCAAACCACATACCGAAAATGTGCTGGCTGAAGGCCTGGTCATGGTGCATGTGTGTATCGTTTCCGAGTGGGCGATAGTAGAAAAAAAGCAGTGAATAACACAGTGTGGTGAGAGCGGCCATCAACCATACCGCCGGCGCCGACAATACCGTCGCAGCGATGATCAGCGGTATCAGGAACAACCAGGCGAACGGGTTGGTGGCACCGCCGGTGTAGTAGAGAACCACTGCCAGCGCGAAGACGTCAATGCACAACTGCATGAAAAATTCCCGGTCGCCGATGCTGGCACCACTGCTGGCGCGTCGCCAGGTCCACAGGCTCGCCAGCGCCATCAGTACAAATACGGTAAGCAGGGGCGGCAGGTGAAGCGGGATACCGGCAACGTAGTGTGCGCCCAGTGCGGCAACCAGTTCGGCCATGACCAGCAAGCCACGGAGCAGCGCGAGCCTTCGCAGGTTGGTTGAACTGCTTGATTTGGTGGGGCTCTGTATCAGCATGGAGGACATTCTAGCAGTCGGGCGATAGTGCTTGCTGCGACAAATTGTCGCGCGGTTTCTGGTTGGTATGCCTGCTGCGACACTGTGTCACATTCCAGCGGTCGAGCTTGATTGCTATGGTTTGCATCACCGTATGCCCGGTCACTCAGCGCGGAAATGCAGAAATTTCCTTGTCGGCCGGGGGTTATTTCAGCAGCGGGCAGAAATTTTATGCAGTTTGCCGGTGACGGTGAACTTTTTTATCCCGGTGGCTGTCTTTTACGGTAATTAAGCAACACTTCCAGGTTCAGTAATTCAGCAAACTCCCTCCCACTGAACCTGATTGTTTACGCGGGCTACTGGCCCGCGTTTTTTTTTGTGATCGGGGTCCGTGGTGGCCATCAGGGTTTGGTGGTCCGGCCGGACTTCTGCCTTAACCTGAAGCCTTTTTAAAGAGGTTGCGGCATTCGCCGCTAATTGAGGCGACGGTGCTTCTCCGCTCCACCTGTGGGAAATCCTGTCCCGCGGCTGGCGGGTCAGTGCAAGGGAGCAGAGTACTCTGACCTCTTGAAAACCTGGCAGCTATGGCAAGAATATGCGGTGTCGCCCCCACATTCAGATTTTGTCGGTTCTCCTCGTCGTCGGGGCGTTTTTTTCGGTGTCGGCACTGGCCGAAGGGGAGTTATTGCTGTTTCCCGAAGTCCGTCTCGACCACAAGCATGGCGATTCGCGCGAAGACACAGATCTGGTCCCCTCCGTGGATATTTTCGGCACCGCCCGCTGGGGACGTGTACGACTGCTGGGAGAGTTGACCCTGACCGATGAGGGAATCGAGGCAGAGCGACTGAAGCTGGGCTATGCGCTCTCACCCGGAGCGGTCGTCTGGGCCGGTCGGGTACACAATCCCCTGGGGTACTGGATCACCCAATACCATCACGGCGCTTACCTTCAGGTTCCGATCAGCCGCCCGGAGGTTGCCCGCTTCGATGACAGCGGCGGCCTGTTCCCGAACCATATTATTGGTGTTCTGCTTGATGTCACACACACCAGCGGGAACCGTGCGTTCGACTATTCGCTGTTGGCAGGGGTGGCCCCTGAGTTGCGCGTCGGGAGCAGTTCCGTGCTGCATCCCGTTGATCTGCTCGATATCAACAGCGGTACGCACAAGTTCAGCGTCACCGGGCGCTTTGCCTACCGTCCGGACAGCGCTTCCGGTAACCAGATAGGTCTGTTCGCCAGCTATGCGGAGATGCCGGTAACAAATTCCATCTACGAGATGCTGGAATTGACCATCGCCGGCCTGTTTGCCAGTTGGCAGTTCGACGACCTGGCGCTGATCGGGACACTGTACCTGGCAAGGGACGAGCTGGATGACAATGGAGTAAAGGACGGCGGAAATTTTATCACTGGCTACGTGCAGGCGGACTATCCGCTGTACGAGGTCTGGACACCGTTCGCCCGCTACGAGCGGAGTTTTGGTGACGATAGTGATCCCTACGTCGCATTGATGAATGAGTTTATTCCCCAGCGTCAGGTGCTGGGTCTGCGCTGGGACTTCAGTCGTAAACAGGCGCTGAAACTGGAGTATTCGTGGAATCATGCGCGCAGCAAGACGTTTGGTGAGACGCTGCTGAGCTGGAGTGCGGTGTTTCCATGATACGGCGTCATGCTTTTCTTGCGTGGTTGCTTTTGCTGCTGATTGCAGCACCGTCTATTGCTGATGAGCCGCGCGAGGTCACGCTGGTTCTGGTCAGTGGGGACGATCTGGGCGGCGGCCAGCTGACGCCTAACCAGCTGAGGCGGGTTTTTCTGGGTATTCCACTCACTGTAAACGGTCAGAATGTCAGGGCGCTGCGCAACACCAGCGACCCGCTGCTGAATGAAATATTTCTGCAAAAAGTCGTTTATATGTCCGAGCGCCGTTACGAACGGCAGCTGGTGTCGCTGACATTTCGTACCGGCCGGATCAGGCCGCCACGTTTCGACAAACGTAATGATCTTGTTCGGGCGCTGAAGTCGACGCCCGGCAGCGTCACTGTCATGTGGCAGCGAGAGGCCTTAACTGCTCCGGATCTTCATGTTATCCAGGTGCTCTGGAAAGGTCATGCAAGATGAAGGGGTTCTTCTCGACACTTACCGGCCGCATCGCGATTGCCGCCCTGTTTCTTTTCCTGGTCATGGTGCCTCTTCTGTTTGGTGGTGTCCTGTACCTGGTGCAAAAGAATTACGAGAGCCAGTTTATCGATCATGTACGCAATGACGCCTATCAACTCGCGTCTATCAGCCAGATGGGGGGCGGTTTCGAAAGGCTGGAAACTGAACTGGATGAAGCGCTGATCAGCGGGCGTATTGCATTCTCCCGAATTGTGGACAATGAAGGATATCTGGTTGTTGCGGGGCGGCGTGTGCGCATGGCGCAGCCCTTCGAGGAGGATTTCTTTTTCGGGCAGGCCGCTGACAACCTGTACCACATTGTCGTGCCACTGTACGGGGATTCCGGAAAGCGGATTGGCGAGCTCCAGCTTGGCTATGACGAAACGCCGACGCGTGAACAGACCTGGCAGGCCTACCGCAGCGGCCTTTATCTGATGCTCGGCTTCATTGCGGTGACGTTCTCCATTGCCATGCTGCTGGGGCGCCAGTTTGCCCGCCCCATCCACCAGTTGAGCGAAGTATCCGGAAGAATTGCACGCGGCGACTACAACGCGGTCCTGCAGGTCAGAACACGCATCTCGGAGATTGCGGATCTCGCTGAGTCACTGGATCATATGCGTCACGAACTGGTGAAAAAAAGCAACGAGATGTTGCACCAGGCCCGGCACGACCACCTCACCGGTCTGCCCAACCGAGCGCTGTTGCAGCAGCGGGTGGACGCTGCCCTGAAGGGGGCGCGTGACCAGGATAGCAGCATGGCGTTTCTGCTGATCGACCTGGACCGGTTCAAGGAGGTCAACGATACGCTCGGTCACCTGACCGGCGACGCAGTGCTCAGGTTCGCCGCTGAGCGCATACATAGCTGTGTGCGTGAAACTGACACGGCGGCGCGTCTGGGCGGTGATGAATTCGCCCTGTTGCTCCCTGCAACGGGCGGTGGCAGCGCGGAGGCGATTGCGCGACTGGTGTCCGAGCGCTTGCAGGAGGACTTCAAGGTGAAAGATCATCGTCTGAAACTGGGCGCCAGTATCGGTATAGCTCTGTACCCTGAACACGGCGACAGTTACGAGCGGATCATCCACTGCGCGGACGTCGCCATGTACGCGGCCAAGCGTAGCGGCGGCGGGGCGGTAACGTGGTCCCCGGAGCTTGAACGCAAAAAGCAGTCTGACTGACTCAGGCAGACATTTTCCCGCTGTGCCATTGGAGGGCCGCCGTTTGCCCGGTACAATGCCCGCTTTGCCGGTAATGGCGCTGCTTGGGCGCCCAGAGGAAGGAAAATGGCTGACAAACTGAATCGCTACAGTTCCCGTATCACCGAACCCCGTTCGCAGGGCGCCTCGCAGGCGATGCTGATCGGCACGGGTATGAAACCCGGGGATATGTCGAAGGCCGAGGTGGGCATCTCCAGCGTCTGGTGGGAGGGCAATACCTGCAACATGCACCTCAATGACCTCGCCGCGAAGGTGAAGGAAGGCGTGCAGGCGGCCGGGCTGGTCGGGTTGCGGTTCAACACCATTGGTGTCAGCGACGGCATTTCCATGGGCACCGACGGCATGAGTTATTCGTTGCAGTCGCGTGACATCATTGCGGATTCCATCGAAACCGTCATGTGTGCCCAGTGGTACGACGCCAACATTGCCATTCCCGGCTGCGACAAGAACATGCCCGGCGTGATGATCGCCATGGGGCGAGTCAACCGGCCGGCACTGATGGTGTACGGTGGCACCATCAAGCCCGGGCACTGGAAGAATGCCACTCTGGATGTGGTCTCCGCGTTCCAGAGCTACGGTGAATATATCGCCGGCAAGATCGACGACGAGGAGCGCAAGCAGATCGTTGCCCATGCGTGCCCCGGTGCGGGCGCCTGCGGCGGCATGTACACGGCCAACACCATGGCTTCCGCCATCGAGGCGATGGGTATGAGTTTGCCCTACAGCGCCTCGATTCCGGCCGTCGATCCCGGCAAGCTGGAAGAGTGTCTGCAGGCCGGTCGGTCGATCCGTCACCTGTTGGAGCACGACATCAGGCCGCGCGACATCATGACCCGTGAGGCGTTCGAGAACGCCATGGTGGTGGTGATGGCACTGGGCGGTTCCACCAACGCGGTACTGCACCTGATCGCCATGGCGCGCGCCGTGGATGTGCCGTTGACACTCGACGATTTCCAGAAGGTCAGCGACCGTGTGCCGTTCCTGGCGGACCTCAAGCCGTCCGGCAAGTATGTGATGGAGGACCTGCACAATGTCGGTGGTACGCCGGCGGTGATCAAGTACCTGCTGGAGCAGGACCTGATGCACGGTGACTGCCTGACGGTGACCGGCAGGACGCTGGCGGAAAACGTCGCCGATCTGCCGGGCCTGAAACCGGGCCAGGAAGTTTTCATGCCCATCGACAAGCCGATCAAGAAAACCGCGCACATCCAGATTCTCAAGGGCAACCTGGCCCCCGGCGGCTCGGTCGCCAAGATCACCGGCAAGGAAGGCATGACCTTTACCGGGCCGGCGCGCGTGTTCAACTGCGAGGAAGCGATGCTGACCGGCCTGGAAAAGGGCGAGATACAGAAGGGCGACGTGGTGGTGATTCGCTATGAGGGACCGAAGGGCGGTCCCGGTATGCCGGAAATGCTCACCCCGACCTCGGCGATTATGGGCGCGGGTCTGGGCAAGGATGTGGCGCTGATCACCGACGGACGTTTTTCCGGCGGGTCACACGGTTTCATCATCGGCCACGTGGTGCCGGAAGCGCAGGAGGGCGGGCCCATCGGTCTGATCCGTGACGGCGATGTCATCACCATCGATGCCAACAACCAGCGCCTCGACGTGGATGTCAGTGACGAGGAGATGGAAAAGCGCCGCGCCGACTGGAGTATGCCGCCCTACAAGGCAACGCGCGGCACCCTGCACAAGTACATCAGGAACGTGAAAGACGCTTCACTGGGTTGCGTGACCGACGAATAGTCTTACAGCGAATCCCAGCTGGATTTCTTGCGCCAGCGAATGCGCGGAATGACCAGGCCGATAATCATGCCCAGCAGGATCACGCCCGCACCGACCATAAACCAGTCACGCGCGGTACGATCTTTCAGGCTCTCGTTCTCCTGTTGCAGACTCTGCGTCTGGCGTTCGTAGGCGACGATACGGCTTTTCAGTTCGCGGTTCTCGGCGTCGATGGCCAGCGCGCTCGACGCGGTGCGGCGAATCCGCTCCAGCTCCTGGCTGAGCTTCTGGTTTTCCTTTTCCAGCGTGCTGCGTTGCTTGTCGGTACTGCCCTTGGCCTTGCGCAGTTTTGCCAGCGAGGCTTTCAGCTTGTTGTTTTCCAGTTCCAGCCTGGCGAGTTTCTTCTCCGCCCTCGCCAGCCGGTCGCGCGCTGACGGGCCGGACATCAACAGGTGGTTGAGCACCCAGCCTTCCACGCCGCCCGGTTCGCGCACGCGTGAATAGCCGTTCTCCTTGTCTACCTCGAGTACTTCCAGTGGCGTGCCACTGGGCAGGCTGCGCAGAATGCGGAACTGGGTGCCCTTGCCGGCGCGCATCTGTATTTCCAGGCGGTCGCTGACGTAGCGGGTTTCCGCCATGGCCTGACCGAGTAAACCCAGCGTGAGGGCGAGGGAAAGCAAAATCGATTTCACAAAAACTCCTGATAATCTGAACAGCACATCCGGGCCGCATTGTAACGGAACGGGACAGCACGCCATAATGGCGCAACGGCGACAAGCGGTAAACATAATGGATTTGACGGAAGATGGCGACTGGCTGGTGGGGGTTCGACGTGTTTTGTCGCCAAATTGCGACGAAAGACCCGGTTCCGGCGCAATCTCCCTGATCGTCGTGCACGGCATCAGCTTGCCACCGGGTGAGTACGGCGGCCCCTGGATCGACGATTTTTTCAGCAACCGGCTGGATACTTCGGCGCACCCCTATTTCGAGGAGATTGCCGACCAGCGCGTCTCCGCGCACCTGCTGATACGCCGTGACGGCGAACTGGTGCAATACGTGCCCTTCTCGCGCCGCGCCTGGCACGCGGGCCGGTCCTGTTATCGCCAGCGTGAAGCCTGTAATGATTTCTCTATTGGCATCGAGCTGGAAGGACAGGACGATACGCCCTACGAGCCGCTTCAGTACCGGCAACTCGCCGCGGTAGTCAGGGCATTGCGCGCGTACTATCCCGACATCGGCGCGCAGGACATCGTGGGTCACGCTGACATTGCCCCCGGGCGCAAGACCGATCCCGGTCCTGCGTTTGACTGGGTGCGGCTGCGCAGCCTGCTGGCTTGACAGTCTGCGCGCGCAACCGGTAGCGTTAGCCGGACTCCTTACTCTGGCGGCGCCATGACACTGATTTCAGCAATCCTGGGTATTATCGCGGATCGTCTGTTGACGAACCTGCATGAATACCGTCACTACAAACAGTTTCTGGCCTGGGTCGATGCCGTACGCGCACGGCTCAGTGGCAATGGCTGGGACGGTATCTTCGGGTTGCTGGTGGTGCTGGCACCGGTATGGCTGGTTACCGCTGTGCTGCAGGGCTGGTTGCACGACGCGCTGTTCGGTCTGATTGGGCTGTTGTTCTATATCGCGGTGTTTGTCTACTGCCTGGGTCCACGCGATCTTGCCATCGACGTGAATACCTACTGTGAAGTCGCGGATTCCACCGATGCGGAATTGCGCATCCGTGCTGCCGGTCGCCTGCTCGGCGATGAACCGCTGGCTGACGGCGAGGTTGGAGACCGTCAGGTCGCGCGCGCCGTGCTGGTCGAGGCCAACGACCGGCTGTTCGGTGTACTGTTCTGGTTCGTGGTGCTGGGCCCGGTAGGTGCCGTGATGTTTCGCAGTGTGGCAGTACTCTACCAGGAACGCCGCGAGGCCAACGGTTATGGCGAAGCCATCGATATCCTGTACAGCATCCTGGTGTGGATTCCTGCACGCCTGCTGGCACTGGGTTATGCGCTGAGCGGCCACTTCGATGCGGCTGTCGAAGGCTGGCGCGCCGCACACCGGGAAATGCCGCGCGGCATTGAGGGCTCTTACGAGGTGATTGCGATGACCGGCGAAGGTGCGCTTGGTCTGTCCGCCGGCGACACGGCAGTAGAAGGTTTCGCTTCCCCGGTGCGTGCCGCCATGCGCCTGGTGTGGCGCACGCTGACCATCTGGCTGGTGGTGTTGTCATTGCTGACCCTGGCCGGCTGGTCCGGCTGAACGGAAGTTGACCGAAGGATGGTGTGCAACTATTGACAGCGAACCTGGTGGTGTCCGGGCCAGGATCATGGTGCTCGATCATGCCGGTGCGTCAGTGCGGGACTTGAAAAAACTCAATGTCGGGGAAGCGATCATGAACAGCGATATCATCAATAAACTCGGCCCGCTGAGGCCGTTGGCCGGAACATGGGAAGGTGACAAGGGTGTTGATGTTTCCCGAATTCATGGCGAGGAGAAAGAGACGAAGTATCGGGAAAAGGCTGTCTTTGAAGCGCTCGGGCCGGTCGTCAACGGGCCGCAGGTCCTGTACGGGCTGCGCTATTCAATGACGGCCTGGCGTCTCGGCGAAGAGGATCCTTTTCACGAAGAGCTCGGTTACTGGTTGTGGGACGAGGGCAACGGGCAGGTGCTGCGCTGTTTCATGGTGCCCCGCGGGGTACTGGTAAATGCCGGTGGCGATGTCGAGGCAGACAGTAAAAGCTTTCACCTGGAAGCCGAGGTCGGGTCGGAAACGTACGGGATATTGTCGAACAAGTACCTGGACGAATCCTACAAGACCATGAAGTACCTGCTGGATGTCAGCATTGGCGATGACGGCAGTTTCAGTTACAGCGAGGACACCCAGTTGTGGATCCCGGTCAACGAGGCAATCTTCCACCACACTGACCGCAATACGCTGCACAAGGTGTGAGCCGCTACGCCGCGATGCTGCGCAAAACCGGCACGTCCACGCCATAACGCCCGGCAAGCTCCAGTGCCCGCTGCAGCCGGTGAGTTTTTCCTGCAGACTGATGACAACCGGATCTTTAATGTGTATTGCCGCTGATATCGACTGGCGGCGGATTATACCGGGCTTTGCTGTCTCGCGTAGAATGGTGCCATGAAACAATGGATGCTTGTTCTGCTATCAGGTCTGCTGGCCATAACCGCGCACGCGGCTGTGGAGGTGACGGACGATGCAGGTCGAACGGTTCGGCTCGAGCAGCCGGCACGGCGCATCGTCAGTCTGTCGCCGCATGTGACAGAATTGCTGTTTGCGGCCGGCGCAGGCGAGCGTGTGGTTGCAGTGTCGGAATACAGCAACTGGCCACCGGAGGCGCGGCGTCTGCCACGGGTGGGTAGTGGCGCGGGACTGAACGTGGAGGCGATTGTCGCGCAGCGACCGGACCTGGTGGTGGCCTGGTTGAGTGGCAATGCCAACGCGCAATTGCGCCAGCTGGAGCGCTTTGGTGTGCCGGTGTTTTACTCCGAGCCAGCCAGTATTGATGGCATTGCCGAAAATCTGCTGGCGCTGGGCCGGCTTGCCGGCACGGAGGGCAGGGCGCTACAGGCTGCGCAGGCGTTTCGTGAGGGCGTGCGTGCCTTGCGTGCGCAATACGCAGGCCGCCGCCCGGTGACGGCGTTCTACCAGATCTGGCCGCAACCGTTGATGACCATCAACGGCCGCCACATGATCAGTCACTGGATGCAATTGTGCGGGGCGCGAAACATTTTTGCCGACCTGCCGGATCTTGCTCCCACGGTGGATGTGGAGGCGGTGCTGGAAGCTGACCCCGAGGTGTTGCTGGCCGGTAGCCACCCGGGCAAGCGTTCCGACTGGGAGGCGCGCTGGCGGAAATGGAAGGCATTGCGCGCGGTGAAGTTCAATCATCTCTATACCTTGCCGGCGGAAACCCTGGAACGGCAGACGCCGCGCGCGCTGGAAGCGGCGAGGGAGTTGTGTGAGTACATCGACGCTGCGCGGCGCGATGCGCGCGGCGGTGAAGTTGATGGCCCGGTGAAACAGGGAGAGCCTTAACGCTCGTGCCGCCAGAACACGTCCGGTCGCTGCGCTTCGCGATTCAGGTGGCGCGCCAGCACGAACAGGTAGTCTGACAGCCGGTTGATGTACTGCAAGGCGGCCGGGTTCACGGTTTCAGTGCCGGCCAGGGTGACAAGCCGCCGTTCGGCGCGCCGGCATACGCTGCGTGCCAGGTGGCAGTGGGCGGCGGCCGGGCAGCCGCCCGGCAGGATGAATTCCTTCAGCATCGGCAGGTCGGCGTTCAGCGCGTCGAGCTGTTGTTCGAGTTGTTGCGTCGCGTCCGCTTCGATCAGGATATGTCCGGGGATCGACAGTTCGCCGCCCAGGTCGAACAGCCGGTGCTGGACTTCGATGAGTTGTGAGCGCGCCGGCTCCCCTGCATCGCCGCTCAACACGACACCAATCAGGCTGTTGAGTTCGTCGACCGCGCCGATCGCCTCGATACGCGGCCGGTCCTTGTCGACACGCGAGCCGTCGCCCAGGCCGGTCTGGCCATCGTCACCGGTGCGGGTATAGATCCTGGACAGGCGGTTCCCCATGTGGATTCAGCTGTCGAGCAGGCGGTATTGCACCGGCACCTGCACTTCCAGTGATTTCCCGTTCAGCCAGGCGCTGGCTTGTGGCAGGCGATCGATACGCCGGGCTGCCTTCAGTGCGGACTGGTCGAGGGTGCGGTAGCCGGAAGTGCCGACAATTTTCCAGTTGCCCAGGTCACCATTGCCCATCACGGTCAGGGACAGCAGCACCCGCCCTTCCCAGCCGCGCTGGCGCGCCAGCCACGGGTACTCAAAATAGCGCGACAGGCGATTTCTGAGCGCAACGCTGATGCGCCGGCTGACGTCCGGCGCACTTTGCGCGGCCGTTGAAGGCGCGCTGGCAACAACTCGTTGTGTCGTCTCGATGTGCCGCGCCAGTGGTGCCGTTTCGCGGCGTTGCGTGTGGGCAGGTGGCCGAGCGTGGGCCGTGGATGCGGTCTCGGCACTCGCTGCGTGGTGAACAGCGGGCGGGCGAGTCGGTTGCATCGCGCGTGGCTTGTTGGTCGTTGCTGCTTCGGTGGAAGCCGGGGCCGGGTTCGTCGTGTCTAAACCGGTTGTGCTGTCTGTGCCGGCGTTGGCCGGGGCAGGTTGCGAAGGTGCGGCCGCGGCCGTCAGCGCCGCTACCGAAACGCGCAGTGCCCGGGCTTCCCCTCCCAGTCCGAGTTGTACTTCCTGCTGCTGTGACCACAGCAGTACGCCCGCATGCACCAGCACGGAAATGACGGCAAACAGGGTGAATCGGGTGCTCATGGCGGCCGGTGGACCAGGTTAGTCAGGGGGCGTTACTGTACGGCCTGCGGCGCTTCCCTGTCAACTGCAAGTCGAGGTAAGTCCATGAGTTTACAGGAAACTGGTGTGCGTCCGGAGGAGTGTTCGGACAGTCCCGCCCAGCCCCGGGGTTTGATTGCTTTTACGGTTGTGGGTAGTCTTTCGGTACGTCGTCGTTGAGGTTTTACTGATGAGTGATCAGCAATCCGGGTTTCATGACAGTTTCAGGGGAACGTTTTACGGCATCCTGCGCTGGGAGCAACTGGACGGTCTGTGGGAGCAGGTGAAAAACGATGCCGCGGGTGGCTGGTACATGTATGCCGTGGGCGAAACGCCGCCGGCTGAGCAGGCGCAGGCGGACGAGATCGTGCGCTTCGTCGACGAGATCGACGTGCTACTGCGCAAGGAGCACGAAGAGGACTACTGCGGCATCGTCTATGTCGATGACCCGGCTAGCCCGGGTTTCGTGAAAATCTTCGATCCGAACAACCTGGGCGTGTCCTGCGGGTATAGTGATAACCCCCCTTTGCCTGGCTGGATTCTCTCCAAGCAGCCGCCAGTCGATTTGCAAGCGCCGATGCCGCAACCCGGCAACCGGCGCCGCTGGTGGCAACGGCTGTTTTCCAGTTGATTTTGTTTGTCATCTTATAAGCTCCAGCAACGCCAGTTCATACCCGACCAGTAATCCGTAGGCTGACAGCAGCAGCCTCAACACCTGCTTCCCGCTGACGATTTTCAGTATCCGGAAGTGTGCGTGCATCAGCAGAAACAGGATGCCGGCGCTGGTGATGGCCACCTTGGTAGTGACAAAGGTACCGGTTCCCATCTGCAGCAGGTGCGCCATGAACTGGTTGGCTTCATAGGCACCGTGATTCAGCAGGGTCAGGGTCAGCAGTGCGTCCAGGCAGCTCAACAGCAGTACGCCGACACCGGTGAACACCAGTGCGGGCTGATACCAGTCCAGGTAATAGTTATACCCTTCCCGACGTGCCCGCTTGCGTCGGCCGCGGCCGTGCAGGCCGCAGTAGGTAAGCGTGCGCCAGCTGTGTCGGCGGCGGTCTTTCTGTCCGCGCCGCTCTGTGGCGCCGGCTTGAGTCTCCAACGCAGCGGTCGAATTGATCGGGTTCATGCGCGCCTTTTTCCGGATGGTTGCCCTGTTAAATGGAGCAATTGCCGTGCCGTTTTCGAACTTGCTGGAAACTCAGTTGGTTAGCAGTGTGCCATTAATTGCGACGGGGAAAAGTGTAACGTATGCCGACACTGGTTAGCGCGCCGCGCTGCAGCGAACAGAAAAGAATATGTTTATAACCAGATGGTTATAGTTAAATCGGGGTGGTGTAATGGTGTGTCAGGAAAACCAGCTGCCACTGCGCGATTGTCGAAATATCTGACGTTTACAGTGGCAGCCAGGCCCGGCCGTGGGGCGTTTCGAGGACTGTCAGCGGGTGTTGAAAAACTTCCTCGAGCGTGGCGGTTTGCAGAATCTCGTCGCAGCCGCCCTGATCGATCCTCGCCGCGCCGTGCATCAGCACAGCGTGGTCACAAAAGCGCGCGGCAAGATTGATGTCGTGCAGTACCATCAGCAGTGCCGCGCCGTTTTCCCGGCAGTGATCGCGTAACAATTGCAGCACCTGAATACGGTGATGCAGGTCGAGGTGATTGGTCGGCTCATCGAGAAACAGCAACCGGCTCTGCTGGGCGAGCAGGGTGGCAATGGCGACACGCTGCCGCTCGCCGCCCGACAGGGTCAGAACGTCACGTTCCGCGAAGGCTGCCATGCCGAGCTTGTCCAGCGCCTGGCGGGCGATGTCGCGGTCTGCATCGCTTTCCCATTGCCAGCGGCGCAGGTGCGGGTGCCGGCCCTGCAGCACGGTTTCCATTACGCTGGCCGGAAAGCTGTCTTCCTGGTCCTGGAACAGGATACCGAGTTGCTGTGCGATACGTTTGCGCGGCAGCGTGTCGAGCGGGTGGCCGTTCAGCCGGACGATGCCGGATTCCGGTCTGTGCAGCCCGGCCAGCGTGTGCAGCAGCGTGGTTTTTCCTGCGCCGTTGCGGCCGAGGATGCACCAGCACTGTCCGGGTTCGATGGTGAAGTCGAACTGTCGTGCAACAGTCGTGTGACCGATGGCGACGTTCAGGTCGACGGTTTGCAGCAGTGCGGTGTCAGCCATGTCGTCCGTCCCGGGCACGGTACAGCAGGAACAGGAACAGGGGGACGCCGAGCAGGGCGGTGAGTACCCCGACCGGCAGATACTGTGGTGCGATCAGGCTGCGCGACAGGGCGTCGGCGAACAGCAGCAACGTGCCCCCCAGCAGCACCACGCCGGGTACCAGCAGGCGGTAATCACGCGCGCCGGCAAGGCGCAGCATGTGCGGTGCAATCAGGCCAATGAAGCCAATGTTGCCGGCCTGGGTGACGGCCGTTGCGGTCGCCAGTGATGCCAGTAAATAGAGTGCAAGGCGCAGTCGGTCGACGGCAACACCCAGTGACGCGGCACGCAGTTCGCCGCTTGCCAGCAGGTTGAGCGAAGGCGAGAGGATCGCTGCCGCGAGGGCGGTGATGACCAGTACACCAGTGCCGGCCAGCGGCAAGTGCGCATAGCCGAGGTCACCCATCAGCCAGAACAGCATGCCCTGTACCCGGCTTGCAGGACTGATGGCAAGCAACAGGCTGATTACTGCCCCCCAGCCGGCAGCCAGTACCACGCCGGTAAGCAGCAGGCGCGTGGTGTTCCAGTTGCCGTGCCCGCGCGCCAGCACAAACACCAGCAGGGTGGACAGCAGCGCGCCGGCGAACGCCGAGGTTTGCAGAAACAGCGCGCTTGCGCCCGCCATCAGCGCCATCAGTGCGCCGACCGAGGCGCCGCCGGACACGCCGAGAATATAGGGGTCGGCCAGCGGGTTGCGCAATAGCACCTGCATCAGTGCACCGGCGAGGCCCAGCAGTGCGCCGGTCACGAACGCGGTTGCGGTGCGTGGCAGACGCAGTTCAAACAGGATCTGTGTGTTGAGTGAGGCGCTGTCGGCCAGTAAATCGTGCAGGCCGATGGACGCCGTGCCGGTCGACAGGCTCAGCCAGATGCCGATCAGCGTGGTGATGCCAAGGAACGTGAACAGCGGCAGGGCGCGCAACGGTTTCACGGCGCTAATGCAGCTCGAGAACCGGCCAGTCACGTTTCCTGGCGATGGCACGGAGTTTGTCGTCCGGGTGAACAGCCACCGGGTGGTCGACCTGCTCCAGCAGGGGCAGGTCATTGTGCGAGTCACTGTAGAACCAGCTGCCATTCAGCGTGGCGTCGTGTTCGGCCAGCCATTGTTGCAGGCGTTCGACCTTGCCACTCTGAAAACAGGGCACGCCGCTGACGGCGCCAGTGTAGCGGCCGTCGCGGAATTCCGGCTCGGTGGCCAGCAGGTGCTCGACGCCGAAGCGCGCCGCGATTGGTTCGGTGATGAAGCGGTTGGTGGCGGTGATGATGACCGGTTGATCGCCCTGCGCGCGATGCTGTGCGATCAGGTCGCGGGCCTTGTCGAGTATTACCGGTTCGATCTTGCTGGCGAGAAATTCGTCACGCCAGGCATTGAGCTGCGGCAGGGGGTGTTCGGCCAGCGGTTTCAGCTGGAAGCGTAAAAATTCGTAGATATCCAGGCATCCTGCGAGATATTGCTCATAAAAGCGCTGATTTTCGGATTCGTAGGTTTCGCCATCGACAATTCCATGTTCCACCAGAAAGCAGCCCCACAGGTAGTCGCTGTCACCGTCCAGCAGTGTGTTGTCGAGGTCAAAAAGCGCCAAGGCCATGATTTTTATCCGTTAAGGTAAACCGGAGGTGCAGGATAGTCGTACCGCCCGCAAAGGTAAATCAGACTTTCTGCCCCAGGGCAGCTTCCCGGGAGTTGCGCTCCCAAACCTTGCTGATTTGCGCCGCCGGTGGCGCTGTGTACAATGACTATATCGTACAAAGGCGTTTATCGAGTACGCAAGTGATTGATTCAGATGGTTATAGAGCGAACGTCGGGATTATACTGACCAATCGGCGCGGCCAGTTGCTGTGGGCGCGGCGGATCCGTCAGGATGCCTGGCAGTTCCCGCAGGGTGGTATCCAGGCCCGGGAAACGCCGCAGCAGGCGATGTTCCGCGAGCTGGAAGAAGAGATTGGTCTGGAGCCGGACCATGTGGACATTCTCGGCGCCACGCGCGGCTGGTTGCGTTATCGTCTGCCGGAACGGTTTATCCGCCACCATCAGAAACCGGTGTGTATCGGCCAGAAGCAGGTGTGGTTCATGCTGCGTCTGGTGGGTGAAGAACGCTTCGTGCGGCTCGATCTGGGCGATAAACCCGAGTTCGACAACTGGCGCTGGGTGGACTACTGGCAGCCGTTGCGCGAGGTTGTTCCCTTCAAGCGCACGGTATACAAAAAGGCACTCCACGAACTGGCGCCGCTGATCTTTCCCGACGGCAAGGTGCCGGATATTGCGGCCCGTTAGGCCGCTTCACTGGCGTATTGCTCCGCCACGGACGGAATCTGAAATTTGCTCGATACCCTGAGAAGAATCATTCAGGAAGTCAACCGCGCGCCGGATCTGTCGCGTGCGCTGTCCATCATCGTCGCCCGCGTCAAGCAGGCCATGGTGGTGGATGTCTGTTCGGTCTATCTCACCGATCCTGAAAATGCACAGCACGTACTGATGGCGACCGACGGCTATAACCCGGATGCCGTGGGCAAGGTGCGCCTGAACGCCGGCGAAGGGCTGGTCAGCGTGGTCGTGCGCCGCGAGGAAATGCTTAACCTCGACGATGCCTCGTCGCACCGGGCCTATGTCTATACCGGAGAGATCGGCGAGGATCCTTACCATGGTTTTCTCGGCGTGCCGATCGTGCAGCATCGCAAGGTACTGGGCGTGCTGGTGGTGCGCCAGCGCGAGCGGCGCCGCTTCGCCGAGCCGGAAGAGACCTTTCTGTTCACGCTGGCCGCGCAACTCGCCGGCGCCATCAGCCATGCCGGCGCCAGCGGTGATATCACCCGCCTGCTGCAACAACCCGATGAGTCACGCCATGCCCTGAGGGGCAGTTCCGGCACGCCGGGTGCCGCGGTGGGGTGCGCCCGCGTGGTGTACCCGGCGGCGAACCTGGAAGCGATCCCGGACCGTCCGGTCGAGGATATCGATGGCGAGATCGCGGAGTTCCACGCTGCAGTGGCCGGTGTCGAGCGCGATATGCGCATGATGTCGGCGCGCATGGTGGACTCATTGCCGGCGGAAGATATCGCCCTGTTCGATGCGCTTATCATGATGCTGCGCAGCGAGAACCTGGTCAACGGCACCATCGACGGTATTCGCGCCGGTAACTGGGCGCCTGGGGCTCTGCGCGAGACCATCGGTGAGCACGTGAGTGCCTTCGAAGCGATGGAAGACCCCTACCTGCGAGAACGTGCCAGTGACGTGCGCGACCTCGGGCGCCGTATTCTGGAGCGGTTGCAGAGCATCAGCCCGGTGCAGCGCCATTGGGAGCCGAACACGATCCTGGTTGGCAGGGAGATCAGTGCCAGCCAGCTTGCCGAGGTGCCGGTGGGCTGCCTGGTCGGCGTGGTGTCGGCGCGGGGTTCCAGCGCTTCGCACGTGGCCATTCTGGCCCGCGCGCTGGGCATCCCGGCTGTCATGGGTGTCGATGACCTGCCGGTAAGTCGACTGGAAGGCCAGGACATCGTCATCGATGGTTATCAGGCGCGTCTGTTCGTGCGTCCGTCGCGCGCCATTCGGGAAGAGTTCAGGCGCCTGCAGGAAGAAGAAGCGGCGCTGTCGCAGGAATTGCTGGACCTGATCGAGTTGCCTTCGGAAACCCCGGACGGTGTGCACGTGTCGCTGTACGCCAACACCGGACTGCTCAGCGATATCACGCCGTCGCTGCGTTGTGGTGCGGAAGGTGTCGGGCTGTACCGCACCGAAGTGCCGTTCATGATCCGCGACCGTTTCCCTGGCGAAGAGGAACAGTACCGCACTTACCGTCAGGTGCTGGAAGCCTTTGCCCCGGCCCCGGTGACGGTACGCACCCTGGATATCGGCGGCGACAAGTCGCTGCCGTACTTCCCGGTCGAGGAGGAGAACCCGTTCCTTGGCTGGCGCGGTATCCGCATCGCCCTGGATCATCCGGAAATCTTTCTTACCCAGATGCGCGCCATCCTGCGTGCCAATGCCGGGCTCGATAACCTGCAACTGCTGTTGCCGATGATCAGCAGCGTCGGGGAAATCGACGATGCGCTCGGACTGGTGCGTCGCGCCCACGACGAGCTCGTCGAGGACGGTGAACAGCTGGTTTATCCGAAGGTTGGCGTCATGATCGAAGTGCCGTCGGCGGTCTACCAGATACCGGCCATGGCCCGGCGTGTGGATTTCTTTTCCATTGGCAGTAACGACCTCACCCAGTACCTGCTGGCAGTGGACCGCAACAATGCGCAGGTCAGTGATATTTTTGATGCGCTGCACCCCGCGGTGTTGCGCGCGATCCACCAGGTCGTGGTGGAGGCGCGCAAGGTGGACCGGCCGGTTAGCGTGTGCGGGGAGATGGCGGGCGATCCCGCCGCGGCGTTGCTGCTGCTCGGTATGGGTGTAGATTCACTGAGCATGAGTTCGGCCAGCCTGCTGCGCGTGAAGTGGGTAGTGCGCAGTTTCAATACCGACAAGATGCGTGCGCTGCTCGAGGAAGTCTGGGAGTTGGAAGACCCCGTCTCGGTGCGGGCGGTGCTGCACAGCAGCCTGGATGAAGCGGGGCTGGGCGGACTGGTGCGCGCCGGTCGTTAGCCGGCGGGTTGTCAGCGGCGGCGCTTCAGCCAGATCCAGGCGCCGCTGAGTGACAGCAGGATCAGCAATGCCGCGGCGCTATCGAACACCCAGGGGCCGATTTTGCCGAAAAAGCGTCCACTGTGCAGGTCGAGCAGTACCCGTTCCACCGGTAAAACTTCCCCGCGGAAATGATTCTGCAGAAGCTTCTTCAGGCGTGGTTCCAGCGGTTGCGGGGTAGCCCAGCGAATGCCGCTGTTGTCGCCGTCGTAACGTTGCCAGCGAATGAAGTCGGTGTCCGGCAGGTAGATTTCGTGCAGGGTGCGTACCGCGAGGCGGCCGTCGCTGTCGATACCGATGTGGTCGATGCCGGCCGGAACGCCGTCGTTGCGCCGCAGTCGTTCGATCAGTTCACCGCGCGGCGTCAGCAGCAGGAGGTTGTTGTTGACGCTGATCACCAGCATATCGCCGATCTGTACGGCACCGGTCAGGTTGCGATAATCGCCGTCGATCTCCTTGCGATCCAGATACAGGTCGTCGCCCATCAGGGTGACGTGGCGTTCGCCCACCGGGAAAGTCAGCAGTTGTTCGGGGGCCTCGATGCCGTACCAGTCGAGGACCCAGTCGCTTTGCACATGGGTGTCGCTGAACTTCAGGTCGTCGGTGTGATTGAGGAGTATCCCGGTAACCGCGATGACCAGTGTGAACAGGGCGGCGCTGACACCCATGTAACGGTGCCAGATATAGAACGAGCGCAGTTTGAAGCGCTGTTTCCTATGATGCTGTTTCGACATCCGTCTTTCCCGTGACGCTGTCCAGATAGAGGGCCAGTGCAGCGATTTTCTTCAGGGCGCGCACCGACAGGGTTGCGCCGGAGATGCCGTCGATGGTTTTGTCCAGTTTTCCGTCACCGTTCAGTTTGGCGCCCTGGAACTGGTCGGTAAAAAACGGGTGGCGGACTTCCCAGCCGCGGCTTTCGCGGAAGACGAGTACCTTGATGCGTTCCAGGTGACCGTCCTGGATCACCACGCCAACGGTAATCGGGTGGTCCTTGCCGATTTCCTCGAGTACCCAGGCGCTGCGTTGTGCCTTGCGCCAGTAGCGTACGCGCAGGCTCGGGTAGTTGTGTCCGAGGATGTTCTGTACCTGCTGTTTGCGTTCGCCGGTCAGCCAGACAATGCTCGCTTGCGGAGTCTGCCCGTCGAAGCTGTCGGAGAGAAAATCCTGTGGTTCCTGGTAGGTACCGCGCGCCCACGCCAGCAGCGGGATGAGGCTGAGCAGGACGAACAGACGCAGACTGATGGGTTTCATGAATCAACCGAAATAAAAGTGGGGCGCAAAAGCGCCCCGTATTCTGCCTGAGTTGCAGGCCGGGTAACAGTGTCAGAACTGATAACCGACACCGAGGTTGAAGCCATCGAACTCGCTCTTGCCGGACGGGGCGTCCTGATTCTGGTAGTCCGCCTTCAATACCACGTCCGGGTGCGGCCAGTAGTTCACACCCACATCGACCTGGGTATATTCCGAATCGGTGGAATTTCCGGCCTGATTGTCCCAGACGTTGTAGCGGGTAAACACGCCGACTTTCGGTGTGATTTTCCAGGAGGGTTCGACGTACCAGCCGGTCTGCTCGTCAGCACCGACGGCTGCCGGGCCGGAACCGTCAAGATCCCAGGTGGCATACAGGGCGCGCAGGCCGAACGGGCCGCGGTTGGCGATGATGTGGGCCTCGACGAGCGTGGCCGAGCCGGCAGACGGGTCGATGCCCTGGGTCATGTCGCTCTGGTACTGTGCGGTCATCGCCACTTCCACGCCCGGCAGACCGGTCCATTTGATACGCCCGGTATAGGCCAGATCATTGGCATTCGCTTCGCGGGCGCTCTGCCGGCCATTGCGCACGGCATAGTTTTTCCCGACATTGGTGTTGAATCCGGAGTGAATCATCAGGTCATAGCTCCAGCCTTCGCCAAAGCGACCGTTCAGGCTTGCCCCGGCTTCCCGCCAGGTGGTCGGGATGATCTTGTTTTCCACCGGGTTGCGTTCCACACCATAGAAGGTGTTGGGTTCATGGATCTCATTCAGGATACCGGCCGGCACCAGCATCAAACCGGCGCGGCTGGAGAGGTTTTCGTTGAGATCGAATTCAATATAAGCCTGTTCCATGGAGACTTCGCCGCCGTCCTTGCCTTCGCCGGCCTGGGCATGTTCGACTTCCAGTTCGGACCAGAAACGAATACGGTCGTTGAATTCGTGACCGAGGAACAGAATGGCGCGATGCAGGTCGATTTCCTTCCTGTCGCTACCGCCACTGGTCTGGTTGTCCAGGTTGTTGTAGTGCATTTCACCGTAGCCGCCGACCACGGTACGGCCGGAGCCGCCGTGTGAAAAGGCCGTGTGGCTGACGCCCCGGCCAGCTCTCTCGGGTTTGGCGCCGGAACTGGCCGTGGCGGGGCTTCCGGTCTGCATCTGGTCCAGCGCTTCACCGGTGGCCTCGACCTTTTCGTCGATCTGGTGCTGTTGCTGTTTGAGCGCTTCGATTTCCTGTTGCTGCTTCTGGATGAGCTTCCACATGACCTCGGGGGAGGGCATCTCGGCGGCACCGGCGGCCGTGGTCATCAGGGCGGCAGCAAGGCCGATACCGGTTTTCAGTGTCAGGGGGCGGTTCATGTCAGGTTTTGTCCTCTGTCGTCTGTTGTTTTCGATGGGCCGCGCATTATAGTTAAAACTAAACTAAATGCAAATAGTTCTCATTAACAAGTTGAAATACTGAGGGCGGGTGCGGGTGCATCGCGTTGTTCCCGCAGCGTTTCGTCGCGTATCTCCCGCACCTGCTGCTTGCATTTGCCGCATTGTCCGGTGCAACCCAGTTGCTTGCGCAATGACCGGACGGTGGTGGCACCGTCCTGCACGGCCTCACGGATTTCCCGGTCCGTCACGGCTTTGCAGATACATATGTACATGGTGATTACTCTCTGTCGGGGTTTGCAGTTATCCAGGTGTTCCAGTTAATCAGTAATGCGAATCATTGTCAATTGCATTGAGGTTGATGCTGCGGCACCTCGATGCGAATGCTTCTTATCACTTTATTATCAGCGGCTTATGTTCTTGCGCTGGCTGCTGGGGCCGCTATACTTTTGCCCAGCCAGTACCCCATACCCCGACAGCGAGGCTGATCCATGAAAGGCGACACCAAAGTCATCCACTATCTGAATGGTGTACTGAGAAACGAGCTCACAGCGATTAACCAGTACTTTCTGCATGCGCGCATGTACAGGAACTGGGGGCTGAATCAACTCGGTGAGCACGAGTACAAGGAATCCATCGACGAAATGAAACATGCCGATACCCTTATCGAGCGTGTACTGTTCCTGGAGGGTTTGCCCAACCTGCAGGATCTCGGCAAGCTGCTGATTGGCGAGGATACCCCCGAGATGCTGAAGAACGACCTTGCACTCGAGCAAAGCGCACACGCGTATCTGCGCGAGGGCATTGCCTATTGCGAGTCGGTGGGCGATTTCGTCACACGGGAGCTATTCGACGGTATCCTTGAGGATGAGGAAGAACACATCGATTGGCTGGAAACCCAGCTTGACCTGATTGGCAAGGTCGGACTGGAAAACTATCTGCAGTCGATGATGTAACGTTGGCAAACAGATCCGGATGGTAATCTGAAGGATCGAGTGCAAGCCGGCATGCCCCGCGATCGATGGAGCGTCGTGGCGCAGCAGGAACGGTTTTACGCGGGCCGAAGAACCGCCAGCAGCACGATTGCGACCAGCAATATGGCGGGTACCTCGTTGAACCAGCGATAATAAACGCCGGAATGGCGATTGTTTCCGAGACGGAACTGCTTTACCAGTTGTGCACACTGGACGTGGTACAGGACCAGCACGGTGACCAGTACCAGCTTTATCTGTAGCCAGAGTTCGGTCAGCGGCCAGTGCCAGCCGCCTACCAGCCACAGACCGAAAGCGCCCGCCAGCAGGGCACCCAGTGTCATGATGGCCAGCAGCTTGCGCTCCATGACGATAAACCGCTCGTGACCGATCTGGTCCTTGCAATCGGCGTGATAGACAAACAGCCGTGGCAGGTAGAACAGCCCGGCGAACCAGGTCACCATGAAAATTATGTGAAACGCCTTGATCCACAGCATGTTCAGTTCCGGCTCGTGGTTTGCGGTGTGCCGGACTGTGCCAGCATATCGACGATCATGCTGCGAACTTTGGGCATATCCAGTTCACCGATTTTCTGGTGAACAATCCGTCCGTCCGGTGCAATAAGAAAGCTGCTGGGTGTCAGTCGTACATCGCCGAAGGCGCGCGCCGCGTCACCCTTGATATCCAGCGCAATCCGGTAGGGCAGTTGGCGGGCCTCGCTCAGGGCGATGACCTGGTTGGGCGGGTCGTAGGCCATGGCAATGCCGATCATCTCAAAGCCCTGTGGAGACAATTCGCGGTACAGTTCGACGAGGTGGGGCATTTCCCTGATACAGCCCGGGCAGGTGGTGGCCCAGAAATTGACCAGCAGCGGTCGGCCTCGCAGCGCCGACAGAGGGATTTTTTCGCCGCGGATGGTGGTGACGGTGATATCGGGCGCCTGCGCCATTCCGGCCGGCGCCATCCACAAGCAGGCGATACCCGCCAGCAGCACCAGCGCAAACAGTCCGCTCAGGGTGTCTTTCAGTTTCATGATGAAATGGTACCGCGTCGCTCGGGTCAGGGCGAATGACGTCAGTCGTCAGGCGCCTTTTTTTCCACCGGCGGTGGCAGGAACTGCTTTGCCAGTTCGCGGTAAATGGGTTGCGGGCAGACAAAGCGGGATGTCGCGTAGGCAATCAGGGCGGTTGCCATCAGCGGTAACAGCAGTTGCTGGTTGTCGGTCATCTCCATAACGATGACAAATGCAGTAATGGGCGTCTGAACCACGCCGGTGAAGTAGCCGACCATGCCGAGGATAATGATGGAGGACACCGGCAATGACGGCATCCAGCTGGCGATTTCAGCGCCGACACCGGCGCCTGCTGCCAGCGAGGGCGCAAAGATGCCGCCGGGAATACCGCTGAGGTAGGAAAAAACCGTCGCCAGCATTTTCATGAGCGGGTAGTTGTCGGGCAGGGTGCTGGCACCGGTAAGGATGGCGGATGCTTCCTGGTAGCCGGTGCCGTACGCGGTGTTGCCGGACAGGAAGCCGACGCTGGCGATGCCCAGTCCGCAGGCGGCGGCGACGATCATCGGTCGGCGCCCCATAAGTGGTGCGAGGTGCTTTGAACCCTGAACCAGCGCGGTGCTGAACAGGCCGCCGAGCAGGCCGCCGATAATGCCGCAGACCAGAACGGGTACCAGCATGTCCGACGCTGCCAGTCCCGCCGACGTTGTCCCGAAATAGCTGTAATTGCCCTGGATCGCCACGGCGG
>CAYSRA010000025.1:0-28880 GCA_964433205.1 uncultured Thiohalobacter sp.
TGCTCGCGTGTAGGTTCCGGCATCTCGCAGTGCTGGGTTTGGCGTGACAGTGGGGTGCTCTCCTTGATCACCGCGCTCGCGTGTTTCTTGACCCGACGGACCTGGTCGCCCGGCTGTTCGATAGGCCTGTTCTTGTGCACGATGCCGATTCCGCCCCCCTGGGCCATGGCAATCGCCAGACGCGCTTCGGTGACGGTGTCCATGGCCGCCGAAATCAGCGGCAGATTCAACGCGATATCGCGCGTCAGCCGCGTTTTCAGGCTGACATCCTTGGGCAAAATCGCCGAATGAGCGGGTAAAAGCAGAACATCGTCGAAAGTGAGGGCGTGTTCGGAAATGCGCAGCATGCAGGCACCGTGGTCGAGTCAGAAATGAAGCTGTCAATTATAGGTTCCGGCGCGCCCGGGGTAAACCAACATAACACCTTCGGTTTTCAGTAATATATCCGTATGGCAACCACGACACTGCAGCGCGACGTGTTCAGCGTCTCGCGCCTCAACCGCGCGGCCCGCGAACTGCTCGAATCCGGCCTGGCACGCGTGTGGGTGGAGGGTGAAATCTCCAACCTCGCGCGCCCGGCGTCCGGCCACCTGTATTTCACCCTCAAGGACGCGAAAGCGCAGGTGAGCTGCGCGCTGTTCCGGAACCGCGCCCTGCGGCTGCGTTTCACCCCGGAAAACGGTACCCAGGTGCTGCTGCGTGCCCAGGTCAGCCTGTACGAGCCGCGCGGCAACTACCAGCTGATCGTCGACCAGATGGAAGAAGCCGGCGACGGCGCCCTGCGGCGCGCTTTTGAGGAACTGAAAACCCGGCTGTACAACGAAGGGCTGTTCGACGAGACGGTCAAACGCCCCCTGCCCGACCTGCCGCGTTGCATCGGCGTCATCACTTCACCGAGCGGCGCTGCTATCCGCGACGTGCTGACGGTGCTGAAACGGCGTTTCCCGGGCATCCCGGTCATTATTTATCCTACCCGCGTGCAGGGCGACGATGCCGCGGACGAAATTGTCGCCGCCCTGCGCACAGCCGGGCGGCGCGGCGATTGCGACGTGCTGCTGCTGACCCGGGGCGGGGGCTCGCTGGAGGACCTGTGGCCGTTCAACGAAGAGAAGGTCGCGCGCGCCGTGGCGGCCTGCACGCTGCCGGTGGTCTCCGCCGTCGGCCACGAGGTCGACGTGGTGATCACCGATTTTGTCGCCGACGCCCGTGCTGCCACGCCCTCGGCAGCCGCCGAACGGCTCAGCCCGGACGCTGAAGAACTCGCGGCGCGGGTTCGTCAGCTCTTTCTCCGGCTTAAACAGCAGGTTGTGCGCCAACTGCAACGACGGCGGGAACAGTTGCACTGGCTGACACAACGCCTGCGCCAGCACCATCCCGGCCGCCGCCTCGAACAGCAGGCGCAGCGGCTGGACGAGCTGGAGCAGCGCCTCGGGCGCGCCATGCAGCACCGGCTTGCCCAGCGCAGGGCGCGCCTGGACACCGCGTCCGCGCGTCTGCGCCAGCACCATCCCGGCCGGCTGCTGAGCGACATGGAGGCCCGCAACCAGGCGTTGGCAAAGCGGCTCGAATACTGTATAAATACACAGCTATCGAAATACCGTGAACGACTGGCAATACTGGCGCGCGCGCTGGAAACCGTCAGCCCGCTGGCGACGCTGCAACGCGGCTACTCGATCACGCTGGCGGGCAAAGACGGCACGGTGATTACCGACAGCCGCCAGGTATCGCCCGGCGACACACTGGAGACCCGCCTCGCCAGAGGCCGCATTATCAGCACGGTTACCGACACGGAATCCTCATGAAGTCAGGCCGCACACAATTTATTCTTTTTCTGTTCACCGGCTGGTTGCTGTGCCTGTCACCGGCGCATGCACTGGAACTGCCGGAGAGCCATCCTGTACCCGGCGGCATCGCTGTCATCGCACTGGGGAGTCACAACCGCGCACCGCAGGCTTATTTCAAGGGCAAACCGGTGATGGTGGTAAACGGTGGCGAAGGCCACTTCACTGCACTCGTCGGGCTACCGCTTGCGACGGAGCCCGGCCCGCACAACCTCGAAGTCCGGGATCACACCGGCACACCGCGTCAGGTCACCTTTACCGTCGCCGACCGCGACTATGAACGCCAGTACATCACGCTCAAAAACAAGCGCATGGTAAACCCGGAAAAACGCGACATGGCGCGCATCCGCAAGGAGCAGCAGCGTATCCGCAAGGCACTGGCGAGCTGGTCACCGCGCACACCGGACACGCTGAAGCTGGCGCTACCGGTAAAGGGCCCGGTCAGCAGCACCTTTGGCCTGCGGCGATTTTTCAACCAGCAACCGCGCAAGCCACACAGCGGTCTCGACCTCGCTGCACCGGAAGGCACACCGGTGAAGGCTCCCGCCAGCGGCCGTGTCATCGATACCGGCGAGTTCTTCTTCAATGGCAACACGGTATTCATCGACCATGGGCAGGGACTGGTCACCATGTACTGTCACCTGTCGCACATCGACGTCAAACCCGGCCAGCAGGTCAACAGCGGCGACATCATTGGCGCCGTTGGTAAAACCGGGCGCGTCACCGGGGCCCACCTGCACTGGAGTGTCAGCCTGAACGACGCACGCATCGACCCCGAATTTCTGCTTGCAGAACCCCTGCCGCAAACGGCGCCGTGATTCACGATGCACCGCAACCCCCACCAGGATGACACCACCCGGGATGCCGACATTCGCCGCACACTGTCGCTGAACCTGCGCCTGTTACGCCTGCTGAATGGCTGGAGCCAGGAGCAACTGGCAGAACGCAGCGGCCTGCACCGGACCTACGTGGGCGCTGTGGAGCGCGGTGAAACCAGTATTGGTATAGACAATCTGCAACGGCTGGCCAGAGCGCTTGGCACCTCGCCCGGCGCACTGCTTGAATTCGCACACCATGAGCCGCCGCAACGCATCGGCGAGGTGGTAGCAACGTATACCGGTCGATATTCCATGCCCGCCACGGTGTCAGCGCAAACCCGAAGACAGAATGTGGTCGATATGCGGCAATATGCCATGTTTCGTCTGTGGACGATGTTTCAGCACTCCCGTGTAATGACTCCCCATGAAAGCCAATGCAAGGAAGCGGCTGGCCCAGCGGGTGCGACTGATGCGTACCCGGCGCGGCTGGTCACAGGAAGTACTCGCCGAACTCAGCGGACTCAACCGCAGCTATATCGGCGCGGTCGAGCGCGCCGAGCATAATATCGGCCTGGACAATATCGAACGTATTGCCGAGGCACTGGAAACCGGGCTGCCCGAGTTGCTGGACGGCACAGACAAAACACCGGCCACGCCCCCACCCCCGAAATACAGCCCCCCTAACAAACCGCAATCCGTTATCGTGCACCGCAAGATTTTTCTCGAACTGCTCAAACAGTGCGGTGAAACACACCGTGAGCTTGTACTGGTCTACCTGGAACGATGCGGCGTGACGGTAAAGGATTAGGCCACCGGTAATCGCTGTACCGCGTCACCGTACTCGTGTCGCCCGCGCCGGAGATTCCTGTACAGACGCATCATGAGGATCATCTTCTCAATGGCTGGCGCATCGATACGCGGCACTGCCAATCCGACCCGAACCGGCACGCCGTGCGACTCCGGGTCGCCAACTTCGATAAAGTTGCGCATGCTTGCCGGCGCCGCAGGATCTTCCTGTGCAAGGCACTTCAACTCGGCGGCCAGCGTGGTGAATTCGCAATGCCATACCACGTCCCGGCTTTCAAAGGGACCGACAAAACGAAGTTCAGCAAAGTCTTCCAGCTGTTGTACAAGCAGGTAAGGCAGTGTCGACTTTTGCAGGAAAGACGAAAACCGCTGCACGTCGCCACTCAGCGCATCGTCCCGGGCCTGACGATCAAAAGCCATGGCGCAGCATCGCTCTAGTCAGAAAACAGCTCGTCGTCGAAGAAGTCCGGCTCCGGCGGGTTGCCATCGTAGATTTCATACCAGCGCTTTTGCCGGTACGCGGTCCGCACCTGGAGATAGGCATCCACCGAACCGGCATCGAGCACCCGCGTCGCCGCGAGCAATTCTGCCCTTTGACTGATCGCAAACAGGCTGTACCACGCCAGCCGTACGCGGCCATCGGTGCGCTGACTGACCGGCTCTAGGAACCAGGCGGGCGGCAACCCCGCCGTATCACGCACGGTGCTTGGACCCAGGAATGGCAACACGAGATACCATCCTTCACCAAAGCCCCACACGCCAAACGTCTGACCAAAGTCCTCGTGGTGTTCTTCCAGCCCCCAGGGCGTGGCGAAGTCGATCAGCCCCGCAACACCGAATACCGAATTAAACCCGAAACGCATGGTATCGCTGGCAGCCTGTTGTGGCTTCCACTGCAACAGATCGTTAACAATGACAATCGGTTCGTGAATATTACTGAAAAAGTTACTTACGCCTGTACGCACGGGTGACGGCACGTACTCCTGGTAACGTTCGGCAACCGGCTTGAGCACCTTGCGGTCGATAGTGTCGTTAAAACGATATACCACGCGATTCATGCCCTCCAACGGATCGCTGGCTTCATCGTATGGCGAAGTCACCGCGCAAGCCTGCAGTAGAGCGACGAAAGCTCCCATCAAGCCAGCCATCACCTGTTTTTTTCTGCACATGTTTTCCACCCGTTCCACTGTGGTGCATGATTTTTTATTTCTTTACGTGACGCAACATCCGTTTGCGCTGGCGCTGCTGACGCGGCGTCAGCTTGTTGCGCTTGTCCTTGTAGGGATTGTCGCCCGTCTTGAACTCCAGTCGTATCGGTGTACCCACCAGCCGTAGCGCATTACGAAAGTAGTTGTTCAGGTAGCGCTTGTAGGTATGCGGCAGTCGTGACGTCTGGTTACCGTGTATCACGATAACAGGGGGGTATTGTCCACCCTGGTGCGCATAGCGCAACTTGATCCGCCTGCCGCGAACCAGTGGCGGCTGATGATCGTGCACCGCACGCTCCAGCAATCGTGTCAGTTCGGGCGTACTTACCTTGATCGACGCCGCCTTGTGCGCGGTTTTTACCGCGTCGAACAGGTCGCCCACACCACTGCCGTGCAGCGCGGAGATGAAATAGCGTTCGGCAAAGCTCAGGAATGGCAGTCGCCGGTCCAGTTGATTGCGAAACCAGTTGCGCCGCTCGTCGTCGAGACCGTCCCACTTGTTAACGGTAACAACCACAGCGGTACCGCTTTCCAGTATATGCCCGGCCAGCGTGGCGTCCTGCTCGGTGACTTCGCCGGCGTGCGCGTCCAGCACCAGCAGCGCCACATCGGCATCATTGATCGCCTGCAGCGTCTTGATCACGCTGAATTTTTCTATCACCTCGCTGACCTTGCTGCGACGCCGCACGCCAGCCGTATCGATCAACGTATAGGGTTCGCCGTCGCGCTCGAAGTCGATATAAATACTGTCGCGGGTGGTACCCGGCTGATCAAAAGCCAGCACTCGCTCCTCGCCCAGCATGCGGTTGGTGAGCGTCGACTTGCCGACGTTGGGACGCCCCACTACGGCGATGCGAATGCCCTTGCGTTCGCGGCTCTCAGCCTCGCGGTCTTCCGGTTCGGGGAAATCCGCCAGCACCTGGTTGATCAGGGTGGCCACACCACGACCGTGCACCGCAGCAATCTGTGCCGGTTCACCAAGCCCCAATGCATAGGCATCGGCGATAATGGCATCGGTATCCTGACCGTCGGCCTTGTTCAGCGCCAGCCAGGCCGGCTTGCCGCTGCGGCGCAGACGCTCGGCAATCTGTTCGTCGCTGAGGTTGATGCCATCACGGGCATCGAGCATGAAGATCACGGCGTCAGCTTCGTCAACGGCCTGCCAGACCTGGTCAGCCATCAGACCATCCAGCCCCTGCTCGTCACCTACCAGTCCACCCGTATCAATCACCAGGTAAGGACGATCACCGACGCGGCCATTGCCGTACTGCCGATCGCGCGTCAGCCCGGGGTAGTCGGCCACCAGTGCATCCCGGCTGCGGGTGAGCCGGTTGAACAGGGTCGATTTGCCAACGTTGGGTCGGCCGATCAGCGCGATAACAGGCAGCATAAATCTACTCGACGGGAGACAGCCGGTACATCACCAGCTTGCCACCAGCGCCCAGCACCAGCAGCCGGTCGCCCAGCGCCACCGGCGCCGCAAGGATACCGGCCCGGTCCACGCGCTGACGACCGGCGATAGCGCCATCGATGCGGGACAGCAGGTGGATATAACCTTCGAAATCGCCGACCGCCACGTAACCACCGATAACCACCGGCGCGGTTAGCCAGCGACGTTGCAGATCGGTGTTCTTCCACAGCGACGCTCCCGTACGACGGTCCAGCGCCCACACATTACTGAGCTCGTCACTCACGTAGACCTGTTGCAGATCCACTGCGATACCGGCGTAGGCTGACATGTCGCGGCTCCACAACAGGCGCCCGTTCTCCAGCGAAACCGCGGCGAGTTGCCCCTGGAAACTTGCCACGTACAGTACCCCGTCACGCACCACCGGGTCCGCGTCGAGATCCACCATGCGTTCGAGCTCGGAGCGGCCCCTCGGTATGGCAATCGCGGCTTCCCACAGCTGGCGGCCGGTACGCGCATCCAGCGCCACCATCTTGCCATTGGCGAAACCGGCCAGCACCACTCCGTCGGTGACCAGCGGCGTACTGGTGCCGCGCAGTGACAGCACCGGCACGGTGCGGTCGTGCACCCACAAACGCTTGCCGGTTTCCGCGTCCAGCCCGGTCAGGTTGCCGTCGACAGTCTGCGCGATCACCACCCCCTCGTAGACGCGCGGCACGGACAGCACCTCACTGGAAACCGGCGCGTTCCACAGTAACTCACCGCTGTCGACATCGAGCGCCAGTATGCGGGCGTCACTGGTACCCAGCAACACCAGTCCCTCGTCCACGCCGGGGCCCGCCGAAACCGGCGCTTTGGTCCTGACCTGCCAGACCAGCTTGCCGTCTTCCAGCCGGTACGCCGTCGCCCTGCCCTTGCGATCCACGGTATAGACACGCTCGCCGAGCACGGCCGGCACCAGCCGCACCAACTGCTCGTCAGTGCCGACACCGGTATCGCGACTCCACAGGGACTTCAGACGCACCTGGGCATCGAAATCTTTCAGCTTTGCCGGCGGCTCGCTGTTGTCTTCGTCACCAAACCAGGAGCAGCCGTTTAACAGCGTCAGCGCAAGCACGGCAGAAAGTGCAATTCGTATCATTGTACTGCGGCATCCGCGCCGGCAACGTTCTCGTACTTCACCCGCAGGTAGGCGGCATTGGGTGCCTGCGGCGGAAGGCCGGCAAGCGCTTCCCGGTAGGCGTCGGCAGCCTGTTCCATCTTGCCCTGTGCAAACGCCAGGTCCCCCTGAAGCTCGCCATAGATATGGCGGTACTCACCGACATCGGTCGCACTGGCCAGTTGCGCGGCGGCCTGTTCGTACAGGTGCTCGTCGATAAGCACCCGGATCAGGCGGGTACGCGCAATGTTGCCGACCTGGGAGGTTTTTGCGTGATCCAGCGCCCACTCCAGCTGCCCCTGCGCCGCTGCAAGCTCTTCATCCTGCATCGCAAGTTTGCCGAGTGTCAGTGCCGCCAGTGGCGCATAGCCCGAGCCGGTGTAGTTGCTGATCAGTTCATTGGCCTGTCCTCGCACCGTTGCAATGTCGTTGCGTTTGAGCGCGGATTCCATCTGCGCGTAGACGTTGGAAGCATTCTGCGCCTGACTTTCCTTCCAGTTCATCCATGTTTTGGCGCCAAACAACAGCGAAAGGCCGAGCAACACGCCGGTTATCAGCGAACTGCCATTTTCCTTCCACCACTTTTTCAGGTTTTCAATTTGTTCTTTTTCCGACGCATTAACGTCCATCGGACAGTCTCCTCGTTGTGACAGGCGTGCGCCGGACCGGCGCACGCCAAGCTGGATCAATCTGTGTCATGACCGAATAACCGTGCAAAATAGCCGGCGAGATCTTCAAACGCCACCGACTGCTGCTCACTGCGTTCTCGCAACGGCTTGATACCGGCCTCGCCCCGGTTAACCTCGTCCTCTCCCAGCACCAGTGCATAGTGCGCACCACTGCGGTCGGCCTTCTTGAACTGGCTCTTGAAACTGCCACCGCCGCAATGGGTCTGGATACGCAACCACGGCAAGGCATCGCGCAGACGCTCTGCGATCAGCAGTCCCTCGCGCTGAGCCACCTCGCCCACAGCGACGATATACAGGTGCGGCGCATTGTCGGGGAATACCGTCTGCTGATTCTCCAGCAGCGCGATCAGCCGCTCAAGCCCCATCGCGAAACCGACCGCCGGGGTCGGGCGACCACCCAGGTACTCCACCAGCGCGTCGTAACGCCCGCCCGCGCACACCGTGCCCTGTGCGCCGAGCTTGTCGGTCACCCATTCAAAAACGGTACGACCGTAGTAATCCAGTCCCCGTACCAGCCGCGGATTGATTTCATACGCCACGCCGGCGGCATCGAGCAACGAACGCATTGCATCGAAATGCTCGATCGATGCCTCGTCGATATAGTCCGACAACTGCGGCGCATCATTCAGAAGTGCCTGCACCCCGGCGTTTTTGCTGTCGAGTATACGTAACGGGTTGGTCTCCAGCCGGCGCTGACTGTCGGCGTCGAGCCGTTCACAATGAGCCCGGAGATACTCGACCAGAGCTTCCCTGAACTTTGCACGCGCCTCGACCGTACCGAGCGAGTTCAATTGCAGGACGACATCGCGCAGCCCCAGGCGTTTCCAGAAACGCGCCGTCATAATCAACAGTTCGGCATCAATATCCGGCCCTTCCAGCCCGAATACCTCGACACCGATCTGGTAAAACTGGCGATAGCGCCCTTTCTGCGGGCGTTCGTGGCGGAACATTGGCCCGGTGTACCAGAGTCGCTGCACCTGGTTGTTGATCAGACCGTGCTGGATACAGGCGCGCACGCAGCTGGCGGTGCCCTCGGGGCGCAATGTCAGGCTGTCGCCGTTGCGATCCTCGAAGGTGTACATTTCCTTTTCGACAATATCCGTGACTTCGCCGATGGAACGCTTGAACAGCTCTGTTTTCTCGACAATGGGCATGCGGATCTCACGATACCCGTAGGACGAAAGCACATCGCGCAGCGTATCCTCGACAAACTGCCAGGCGGGTATCTGGTCCGGCAGGATATCGTTCATGCCGCGGATAGCTTGCAGGGTATTCGACATACTTCAGTGTTCCAGCTTGATACGCGCGACCTTCCCACGCTGATACGGAGTGATATCGAGGGGCTTGCCACGCCAGCGTATCTCCACCCCCGGTGCATTGCCGAGAAGGATATCGACAGGTGGTTCAACCCTGACAGTACGTTCGGTACCGGCGCGCTGTGTGCCCACGACCAGCTTGCGGTCGCCGGCCGTCATTTCCACCCAGCTGTCCTGCGTGAAACGCAACACCAGTTCCGCGGGGCCGGTGGTCGCGGAGGACGCTGGCACAGGAAGCGGGACTGCCTGTTTCAGCGTTGCTGATTCGGATGCCGGGGGTACGGATACCGGCGCGCCGCCATCGTCCGCCCGCGACACAACCGGACTATCCCCTTCGGTCTCTCCCGGCAGCACCAGTGCGCTGTCACCGGCATCGACACCGGATTGCGGGAGCCGCAAACTGTTGTCGACCGGCTCGACATCTCGCCCGGACCACAGACGCTCGAGTACCGGCGCGCCGAACAGTACGAGCAGAACCAGCAGCAGTACAAGCAGGCCCCAGCCCAGTATCCGGCCGGGACGAAGGGATGGCGCACGATAATATTTTTTCCCACTCTTGCGGGGAACCGGCCGATGTTCTACCGCCTGCGGCAGACCGGCAACCAGCGCCGCATCATCGAGTCCGACAAAACGGGCGTAAGAGCGCACATAACCGCGGATAAACGCGGCAGCGGGTAATGCGGCCTCGTCACCCGACTCGAGTGCCTGTATCACTTCCACACGCAGATGCAGTTCAGTCGCCACCGCGCGCACGTCCTTGCCGGCCGCTTCACGCGCCTTCGCCAGGCGCCTGCCGATCACCGCGAGTGCATCGTCCGCAGTGTTTTCCGTTTCGCTATCGGTCACTGCGCGCGCTCCCATTCGATCAACCGGCGGGTTTCTTCCGACTCCGGGTAACGGTTCTTCAACAACAGCGCGTAACTGGATAACGCGTTGCGGTCACCCAGCGCCTGTTCTGTTTGAACCCCCATCCACAAAAACTCGGGGGTCAGCACACCGATTTCCTGCAACCGCTGCAGATAGGCCCGTACACCGAGCCAGTGTTTACGTGCAAAACTGATACGCGCCATCTCACGCAGCGCAGGCGGGTATTTCGGGTTCCGGGCCAGCGCCTGGCGGAAATATTCCGCGGCCTTGTCCTGCTTCCCCTGCCGTGCGGCGCACAGGCCGGCATTGGTCAGGACAGTCTCCGGATGGCGATACAAGGGATCCTTCAGCGCCGTGTTGAACATCCGGTCAGCCTCGTCGTAGCGCTCGTGGTGGCACAGGAACTGGCCATAATTGTTCAGCGTCAGTGCATCTCTGGGGTTCAGGTTGTACGCCTTGCGATAGTGTTTCTCCGCCAGTTTTGTTTCACCCAGACGTTCATAGAGCACGGCTATCGAAGTATGCGCCGCCTGGTAGGAAGGATCCTGGCTGATCGCCTTTTCCAGCTTCTCCAGGGACGCTTCATACATCCCCTCGCGCATGTATTCGATACCCAGCTGCGTATTGACGCTGGCTGATGTCTGGCGCCCCGACGTATCCCGGCTGTTGAGTTCGGTCGGCGCACAGGCCGATAACAGCATTGCCGCAAACACCCATCCCGCAATCAGCCGGCTAATAACGTTCACGAAACATCTCCCGTCACCTCGATCGCCAGTCGCTCGCGGCGGCGGGTCCGATCGGTAAAGTCTCCCGCCAGCTGCCCGCACGCCGCATCGATATCATCGCCGCGCGTCTTGCGGGTGATGGTAACGATGCCGGCGTTGTGCAGGATATCCCTGAAACGCTCGATCCGTTGTGCGCTGCTGCGCCGGTAGCGCGTGCGGGGAAAGGGGTTGAACGGAATCAGGTTGACCTTGGACGGCACATGACGCAGGCGCTTCGCCAGCGCGTGCGCCTGCTGGTCACTGTCGTTGACGCCGTCCAGCATAACGTATTCGATAGTGACACGACGCCGACCCTCACCCACATAGTCCTTGCAGGCCTGCAACACTTCATCGATGCGATACTTGATGTTGAGCGGTACCAGCCTGTTTCGCAGTTCATCGTCGGGGGCGTGCAGCGACAGCGCCAGGGCGATGTCCGATTCTTCGGCCAGCCGTCTCAGGCCGGGCACGACACCCGCCGTGCTGAGCGTAACGCGCCGCTTGGACAGCGCGTAGGCGAAATCATCCTGCATCAGCGACACCGCCACCATAACGTTGTCAAAGTTGAGCAGCGGCTCTCCCATCCCCATAAATACCACGTTGGACACCGGCAACATGTCATCCTCTGCCAGCAGGCACGAGGCCGTCCATAACTGGCCGATGATTTCCGCCGCTGTGAGATTACGATTGAACCCCTGCTGCGCGGTCGAGCAGAAACTGCAATTGAGCGCACAACCGACCTGGGAAGAAATGCACAGGGTGGCGCGCTCCGGTTCGGGAATATAGACACTCTCGATACGGTTACCGTCGCCAAGTTCGAACAGCCACTTGCGTGAACCGTCGGTGGATTTCTGATCGGCCGCCACTTTCAGACCGCGCACCTCGGCGTCCTGCTTCAGGCCCTCGCGCAACTTCTTGCTGAGATTGGTCATGGCATCGAAATCATCGACGCCGTGCTGGTAGATCCACTTCAGCAACTGCTGGGCGCGAAACGGCTTTTCGCCGCGCACAGCAAACCATTCGGCCAGCGCCGGGCGGTCGAAATTCAACAGGTTGGTCTTGTCTGTATTGCTGTCCACGTGGAGCCTGTGCCTCGCCTGCACCCGCAAAAGCTAAAGTGCCGGGAAATCTGAAACTTAGCTTATAAAGCTGAATCGGGTAGTGTACCTGTTCTACGCACTGGCAGGCAATCGGAGCGGGAAAGTGGTCACACCGGCGGCAGCCGCGAAAACGCCCCGCTGATGGCACGCAACAAGCTGAAAAAACAGAAGATTATGAAACATCCCAACGGAATACGGCCGGCACAGCGGCAGTCCGCCAGGGTCCGTCGCGCTACTCGCGTTCCTCGATCCAGGCCATCTGGATGGCTTCGAGTATCTTTTCACCGGAATGTTCCGGCGCGTCGTCGAAATCGTCCAGCCCGATCACCCACTCGCGCAATTCGGTAAAACGCACCGCGGTCGGATCGATATCGGGGTATTTTTCGTCCAGCTCGATGGCAATATCGAGCGAATCAGTCCACTTCAGCCCCATGATGCCTCTCCCCTAGTGGTTTTCACTGACCATGTTGATGGTGTACCTGGGAATTTCCACCACCAGGTCTTCATCGTCCACCTTCGCCTGGCAACTGAGCCGCGAATCCGGGTCCAGCCCCCAGGCCTTGTCGAGCAGGTCATCCTCGGCCTCGTCCGACTCGTTCAGCGAATCAAACCCTTCGCGGACGTAGACGTGGCAGGTGGTGCAGGCACAGGACTTCTCGCAGGCGTGTTCTATCTCGATGCCGTTGGCCAGCGCTGCATCGCAGATGGTGGTGCCGGGCTCGGCTTCGATCACGGCACCTTCCGGGCAGATTTCCTCGTGGGGCAGAAAAATAATTTTTGGCATGGTGCGTTTGCTCTACTTGAATTCGTCGACCGCATGACCGGTCATGGCCTTGCGAATATTGGCGTTCATGCGGCGATCCACGTATGCCGTGGCCACCGATTCGAGATTTTCGATGGCCTGTTTGATGACCCGGTGATCCGCCCCGCTACGTGCTTCGCGCAGAGCTGCGACCGCCGCATCGATTTTTACCCGCTCGTCGGCATTCAGGAATTCGTCACCGTCCGCGTCGAGTGCGGCATGGATCGCTTCCAGCACCCGGTCCGCCTCCACCTGCTGTTCGCGCAGGCGGCGCACTTCCATATCGTCCCTCGCGTGCTCCATGGAATCGCGCAGCATGTTTTCCACTTCCTGGTCGGTGAGACCATAGGAAGGTTTCACCTCGATGTGCGCCTGCACGCCGCTGGTTTCCTCGCGCGCCGTCACACTCACCAGCCCATCGGCATCCACCTGGAAACTGACCAGAATGCGCGCCGCGCCGGCCGCCATGGGCGGAATATCCCGCAATTCGAAGCGTGCCAGCGAACGGCAGTCCTCGACCAGTTCGCGCTCACCCTGCACCACGTGCAGCGCCATGGCGGTCTGGCCGTCCTTGAAGGTGGTGAATTCCTGGCCGCGGGTTACCGGTATGGTGGTATTACGCGGAATAACCTTTTCCGTCAGACCGCCCATGGTCTCGATGCCCAGCGAGAGCGGGATGACGTCAAGCAGCAACATTTCATCTTCCGGCTTGTTGCCGGCGAGAACATCCGCCTGAATCGCGGCACCGACGGCAACTACCTTGTCGGGATCGATGTCCACCAGCGGTTCGCGGCCGAAGAACTCGCCGACCATCTCGCGCACCCGCGGCACGCGGGTGGAACCACCGACCATCACCACCTCGGCGATATCCTCACGGTCGATACCGGCATCGCGCAACGCGCGGCGGCACGGTGCCAGGGTTTTTTTGATCAGCGGTTCGATAATCTCGTTGAGTTGCGCCCGGCCAAGCTCACCGCGCCATTCGCCGCCATAAGCAAGTTTCAGTTCGATATTGACCCGCTCCGCCATGGTCAGCGCTTCCTTGGCCCGGCAAGCCTGCTGCAACAGGCGGCGCTGCAGACCGTAATCCGGGCTGCCGGCGATACCGGCCTGATGTATCAGCCATTCGGCGATCAGGCGATCCATGTCATCACCGCCCAGCGCCGTGTCACCGGCAGTGGCCAGCACTTCGAACACGCCCTGGTTGAGCCGCAGGACGGACACATCGAAGGTACCGCCGCCCAGATCGTAGACGACAATCACACCGTCGGATTCCCGGTCCAGCCCGTACGCCACGGCCGCGGCCGTCGGCTCATTGAGCAGGCGCATGACATTGAGACCCGCCAGCTTGCCGGCGTCCTTGGTGGCCTGGCGCTGGGCATCGTCGAAATAAGCAGGGACTGTGATAACCACACCGGTCAACTCACCGCCCAGTGTCGCCTCGGCACGCTTGCGCAGTTCGGCCAGAATATCAGCGGACACCTGCACCGGACTCTTGTCGCCGGCCACGGTGCGAATCAACGGCATACCGGACCCGCCGGCGACGAACTCGTAGGGCAGTTCTGTGCCGAGGCGCTTGATGTCCTCCACACCGCGCCCCATGAACCGCTTCACGGAAACGACCGTGTTGAGCGGATCGTCAGCGGCCTGCTCATGCGCTGCCGCACCCACCTCCACCGAACCGTCTTCGCGGTAGTGCACCACCGATGGGAGGCGATGACGTCCGTGCAGGTCGGGTAGCGTCCCGGCCACGCCGTTACGCACGCTGGCGATCAGCGAGTTGGTGGTGCCGAGATCAATGCCCGCCGCCAGACGATGCTGATGCGGCGCGGTCGACTGGCCGGGTTCGGATATTGTCAGTAATGCCATAAGTTCAGAGAAGTTCGTCTTCGAGATCGGCTTCCAGTTCCTGCGCTTCGTTGTGCAGGCGGGTAAAAAACTGCATTTTCTGCACCAGCACGACGGCCTGCTCGATATCGCTGTCGGCGGCGTCGAGTACCTGTGCCAGTTCACGCTCCAGCGCTTTATACAGGGCGGTGATTTCCCTCGCCAGCCCGTCGAGTGCCATCAATGGGTCGTCCGCGCTGCGGGTTTCGCCGAGTCGCTCGCGCAACTCCATCTGCTGCATCAGAAAACCCGGATCCGCCTGCACGGTCTGCTGGTCGTCGATGGATCGGCCACGCAGTTCCAGCAGGTAGCGCGCGCGCTTCAGCGGATCCTTCAGCGTCTGGTAACCTTCGTTAATGTGCGTCGCATGCTGCATGGCGATACGGCGCTCCTGGTCGCCCGCACGAGCAAAGCGATCAGGGTGCACACTGCGCTGCAAATCCCGGTAGCGCGCGTCCAGCGCTGCCCGGTCAAGGGCATACTGTACCGGCAGGGAAAACAGCTCGAAAAAGTTTTGCGTCAGCACGGATGACATCGACACAACCCGGCTTGCGGACTAGATGGTAAAGCTTTCGCCACAACCACACTCGTCCTTGACATTGGGATTGTTGAACCTGAATCCTTCGTTGAGGCCTTCCTTGCCAAAATCGAGTTCGGTACCGTCGATGTACAGCAGACTCTTGGGGTCAACGATCACCTTCACACCGTGAGCCTCGAACACCACATCCGTATCCTCGATTTCATCGACAAATTCCAGCACGTAGGCCATACCGGAACAACCGGAAGTGCGCACACCGAGACGCAAACCCACGCCCTTGCCACGCTGTTCGAGGAAACTCTTGACGCGCTCTGCCGCAGCTTCTGTCAGGGTAATCGCCATGCTGATTGACTCCTCAGTGCGCGGCCCACTGGACCGAATCCAGATCGATGCCGTCCTGGTACATTTCCCACAACGGCGACAGTTCGCGCAGCCTGCCGATCTTGCTGCGAACCAGTTCGATAGTGTAATCAATTTCCTCTTCGGTCGTGAAGCGGCCGATGGTAAAGCGAATCGAGCTGTGCGCCAGTTCGTCGTTGCGGCCGATCGCGCGCAGCACGTAGGACGGCTCCAGACTTGAACTGGTGCAGGCCGAACCGGACGACACCGCCAGATCCTTCAGCGCCATAATCAGGCTCTCGCCCTCGACGAAGTTGAAGGAGATATTGAGGTTGCCGGGAATACGCTGGTCCATATCCCCGTTCACATAAACTTCCTCGATGTCCCTGAATCCTTCATACAGACGGTCGCGCAGTTTAGCCAGGCGCTCATTCTCGGCCGCCATTTCCTCCTTCGCAATACGGAAGGCTTCGCCCATGCCGACGATCTGGTGCGTCGCCAGGGTACCGGAACGCATACCGCGTTCATGGCCGCCGCCGTGCATCTGCGCTTCCAGGCGCACGCGGGGCTTGCGACGCACGTACAGGGCACCGATACCCTTGGGACCGTATATCTTGTGCGCGGAGAAAGACATCAAATCGACTTTCATTTCCTTCAGGTCGATGTCTACCTTGCCGGCACTCTGTGCCGCATCCACGTGAAACACGATCTTGCGCTCGCGACAGATCTCGCCGATCGCAGCAATATCCTGGATAACACCGATCTCGTTGTTGACGTGCATAACACTCACCACCGTGGTGTCGTCGCGCAGCGCCGCCCTGAACTTGTCGAGATCCAGCAGTCCGTTGGTTTCAGGGTCAAGATAAGTGACCTCGAAACCTTCACGCTCCAGCTGGCGACAGCTGTCCAGCACCGCCTTGTGTTCGGTCTTGACGGTGACAATGTGCTTGCCCTTCTTGCTGTAGAAATGCGCCGAGCCCTTGATCGCCAGGTTATCCGACTCGGTCGCGCCACTGGTCCAGATGATTTCTTTCGGGTCTGCGTTGACGAGAGCCGCCACGTTGCTGCGTGCTTCCTCAACGGCTTCATCCGCCGCCCAGCCAAAGCTGTGCGAACGCGAGGCCGGGTTGCCAAACTTTCCATTCGGCATCAGGTAGCTGCACATTTTTTCCGCCACGCGCGGATCAACCGGCGTGGTCGCGGAGTAATCAAGGTAGATTGGCGTTTTTACGGTCATAGTCTTCACACTCGAATTTAAGTCATTTTTTTGATTCACCAGCCGGCAGCCTGCCCGGCCTTCTGAATCCATTGCAGCTGCTGCCCGATCTGGCTCAACAGTGCATCGATATCCTGTTGCGTGGTATCACGTCCCAGGCTGATGCGGATCGCGCCACGCGCCACCGCCGGTTCAATTCCCATCGCCAGCAGCACATGGCTGGGTTCGTCCTTGCCGCTGGAACATGCCGAGCCGCTTGACACACCGATGCCGGCGCGATCGAGCTGCATCAGCAGCGTTTCGCCATCGATTCCGGCAACCGCGAGCTGCACGGTATTCGGCAACCGCGGCGCCTGCTGCGCAAATACAGTGGTTTGCGGAAACCGATTCAACCCGTCCTCCAGCGCATCGCGCAAGGTGCGCAGCCGTCTGCAGTCGCTGTCCAGGCGCTGCAACGCCAGCTCCGCCGCCACGCCGAAGCCGACAATGCCGGCGACGTTCTCGGTGCCGGCGCGGAAACCGCGCTCCTGGCCACCGCCAACCTGCAACGGCGCCAGTTCCAGCGACTTGTCGTAGATCAGTGCACCGACACCCTGCGGGCCGTAAATCTTGTGTGCCGACAGGCTCATCAGCCGGACGCCGCTGTCGGCGAAGTTTACCGGCAGCTTGCCGACCGCCTGCACCGCATCGGTGTGCATGACGGCACCGGCAGCACGCGCCGCCCCGGCAATCGCTTCGATGTCCTGGACGGCGCCGGTTTCGTTGTTTGCCATCATCACCGACACCAGCCGGGTGTCGGCGGTAATACCCTGCTGCAGCGCCTGCTCAGTCACCCGACACTGCGCATCGACCGCCAGCCAGTCGACCTGCCAGCCGCTGCGCTCCAGTTGTTGTGCAGTTTCCAGCACGGAGGGGTGCTCTACCGTACTGACCGCAATACGTCCTGGAGCCTGCCCGGCGGTTATCGCGTGCAGGGCCAGATTGTTGGCCTCGGTGCCGCCGCTGGTAAAAATCACCTGCGAAGGCTGAACACCGACCAGTTGCGCGACCTGCTCGCGCGCGCCGTCAATCAGTGCACGTCGGGCGCGCCCGAACTGGTGGGTGCTGGACGGATTGCCGGGCCACCCTTCCATGCAGGCCAGCATGGCGTCGCGCACCGGCGCGGCGAGCGGCGTGGTGGCATTATGATCGAGATAGCATTTCACGCCTGCCGTCCGCCTCAAAGTGAACCCGTGGTGCCATCGAGGCTCGCGACCTCGACCGCCACATCCTGTTTGCCGGCGGTGTCGTCAGCACCCGCGCTTCGCGTCGCGCCCTGCTCGACAAGTTGTGCCAGCGAAATTTCGCTCAGGAACGCAAATATCTGGTCGCTCAGTTCCGTCCACAAATCGTGCGTCAGGCAACGCTGCCCGTCCTGGCAGTTCTCCTCTCCACCACAACGGGTCGCGTTGACGCTTTCGTCGACTGCGATGACAACATCGGCAATGGCAATATCCGCTGCGTCACCGTTCAACAGGTAACCGCCACCCGGACCGCGAGTACTGGACACCAGCCCGTTCCGTCGCAGCCGCGTAAACAATTGCTCAAGATACGAGAGTGAAATGCCCTGGCGCTCGGAAATCGCCGCCAGCGTAATCGGACCCTGATTTGCGTGCAGCGCCAGATCCAACATCGCCGTGACGGCGTAACGACCTTTGCTGGTCAATTTCATGCCAACCTGCCTTGATTCAACCCTCGGAAAACCTTGCTAAAGTGCCATAACTGACTAAAACAGTCAAGAATTATCAACCGTGCGGAAACAGGGGTTGCCGGCGCCCGGCAGGCAAGGCATTGATGCCGCAGGGACATCCGCGGGAATCACCTTCAACCGGCAAGGATGCATCAGGCGCATCAAGGCACAGCGGTGATCCGTTCTGGCCGCCGCCCGCGCAGCAAATCAACCGGGTTTGCTGTTGTCACCGTTATCCGTGGATCCCGCATCCGTCGAACCATCGTTGACGGCGTCGGGATCATCGTCGTCGCCGGTTTCAATCGGCGGCGTGGTGCAGGTGGTCTGGCTGTCCAGTTCACAGGGTCCGAGGTCGGGCATGTGCATGTCCGCCACCTCGGCACCAAGGCTCTTCAGGCCACGGCACATGTCTTCCAGCCGCTTATCCATAATATGAATGTGGTCGAGCATGCTATTAATGGCATTGGCAACCGGGTCGGGCATGTCCTGGGTGCTGCCGTAGGCGTCGAAGCCCATTTTTTTCGCGATCGCCTCGCGACGCTTCTGCTGATCAGAAAGCGTACCGCCAACCACCCGCCCGGGGACGCCGACCACGGTGGCACCATTGTGGATATCCCGGACCACTACCGCGTTCGAACCGATGCGCACATCGTCGCCGATATGTATCGGCCCGAGCACCTTGGCGCCGGCACCGATTACCACGTCATTTCCCAGTGTCGGGTGGCGCTTGCCCTTCTCCCAGCTGGTCCCGCCCAGCGTGACACCGTGGTAGAGGGTGCAATCATCACCGATCTCGGCCGTTTCCCCGATCACCACGCCCATGCCGTGATCGATAAAGAAACGCCGGCCGATGGTGGCGCCGGGATGGATCTCGATGCCGGTGAACCAGCGCGCAACGTTCGACAGCACCCGCGCCAGCCACGGCAGGCCGTTGTTCCACAGAATGTGCGTGAGACGATGCATCAGCACCGCGTGAAATCCGGGGTAGGTCGTGATGACCTCGAAACGGTTGCGCGCAGCCGGGTCGCGTTCAAATACGCAATTCAGATCTTCCCGCAGTCGCTCCCACATAGGTCACCCGTTTACCAAGATAGCTGCCCATTATAGGCACCACCGGCCGGCGCGCCAATTTACGCAATGTGCAAGGTTTTTTCGCCAGCGGCGGACTAGCGGGCCTTGCGGTTGGCCGCCGTGAGAATCCCGCGCAGGATATTCACCTCGTTCTGGTCGGGCCGGGCGCGGTTGAAGAGCCGGCGCAGACGACGCATCAGCTGACGGGGGTTGTCCGGATCGAGAAATTCCAGGTCGATCAATGTCTGTTCCAGGTGCTGGTAAAACTGCTCCATCTGCTGCGCCGTGGCGAAATCCGGTTCGGCCGGCGACGGCAAGGCAACCGCACCCGACAGCGCGGCCACCCGCAACTCGTAACTGATCACCTGCACCGCCGCCGCAATATTCAGCGAAGGGTAGTCGGGGCTGACCGGGATCTGGACCAGGTAATGACATCGATCCAGTTCTTCGTTGGTGAGGCCGGTACGTTCGCGGCCGAACAGGATTGCGGCGCCAGCCGGGGCGGCGTGACTGCACACCTGCTGCGCGCAACCGCGTGGATCGAGCATCGGCACCGGCAGCGAGCGACTGCGCGCACTCGCGCCGATCACCAGCGTAGCGTCGCCAATCGCGGCATCGAGGGTATCGTACTGACGCGCTGCGGCCAGCACATCGTCGGCACCCGAGGCGCGCGCCGTCGCCTCGGCGTCGGGAAACTGTTTGGGATTGACCAGCCGCAGGTCACGCAGCCCCATGTTCTTCATGGCGCGTGCCGTCGCGCCGATGTTGCCGGGGTGGCTGGTCTCTAGCAGGACAATAGCCGGCTGGATCATCTGGTCTGACATGGCGATATGAGTTCCCGTTACACCCTGCTGAAATCAAACGGCATGACTGCGTTGATGCCGGACGCACCCGCCGCGACCATCAGTAGACGGTCGAACCCCAGCGCCACGCCGCTGCACGCGGGCAAACCATGGGCGAGCGCCCCGATCAGGGCTTCATCGACCGGCATCGGTGTCTGGCCGCGTTGCAGCCGCCGGGCATTGTCCTGCTCAAAACGCCGCCGCTGCTCGTCGGCGTCGGCCAGTTCGTGGAAACCGTTGGCCAGTTCGACGGCTCCGAGGTAAAGCTCAAAGCGCTCGGCGACGGGGTACGGTTCCTGGCGCAGGCACGCCAGCGACGCCTGAGATGGCGGGTAATCGAACACGAACTGCGCCCCGGCATCGAGTCGCGGTTCCAGCCAGTGCGTCACCAGCAGATTGAGCCAGCCGTCGAGATCCTGCTCATCCAGCGCCGGCAGCGTATCGCCCAGTTGTTGCCGGGCGAACTGACGGAACGCCGCTACGTCGTCAACCCAGGGGTCGAGGCCGGTCTCCCCGACAAACCAGTCACGGTAGCTGACACGCCGCGCCGCGCGACAGTCGACGAACCCGTCCAGCACACTGGCCAGCAGGCTGTCGATTTCATCCATCAGGGCGTGGTGGTCCATGCCGGGCCGGTACCACTCCAGCATCATGAATTCGGGATTATGACGGCGGCCGTACTCACCGTTGCGAAACACGTGTGCCAGCTGGTACACCGGGCCACAACCGGCTGCCAGCAAGCGCTTCATGAAGAACTCGGGGGAGGTATGCAGGTACAGCGGCCTTCCTGCCGCCGCACCCGGCCCGGTATAGCGGGTCCGGAAGGATTCAATAGCGGGATCTGTCGCGGCGGCCGGGGCCAGCATTGGCGTATCGACTTCCAGCACATCGCGGTCTCGAAAGAATTCACGGATACGCGCCAGCAGGGTGGCGCGTATCTTCAACACATCGCAGCCAGCACCGGGACGCCAGTCGATCGGCGTATCAGTCCTTGGCACGGCCGACGTATTCGCCGGTACGGGTATCGACCTTGACGACATCACCGATATCGACAAACAGCGGCACACGTACCACGGCACCGGTTTCCAGCGTGGCCGGCTTGCCGCCTCCGCCCGACGTGTCACCGCGCACGCCCGGGTCGGTTTCCGTGACTTCCAGCAGTACGAAATTCGGCGGTGTAATGCTGATGGGCACACCGTTCCACAGCGTCACCAGGCAGGTATCCTGCTCCTTCAGCCATTTCTTCGCATCGGCCACCGCTGCCTCGCCCGCGGCGATCTGCTCGTAGCTTTCCGGATCCATGAAATGCCAGAACTCGCCGTCGCTGTACAGGTACTGCATGTCGGTTTCCATGACATCCGCCGCTTCCACCGTTTCGCCGGATTTAAAGGTTCGCTCGATGACCCGGCCGGTTTTGAGATTGCGGATTTTTACCCGGTTGAAGGCCTGCCCCTTGCCTGGCTTCACAAACTCGTTTTCAATGATGGAACAGGGGTCGTTATCGATCATGATCTTCAGACCGCCCTTGAATTCATTCGTACTGTAGGTCGCCATGGAGCACCTTGTGTTGTCGATATCGGGAAAAGCAAAGTGCCTATGATACCGCGAAGCCTGCAACGGCAACAGCCGCCACACTGGCAAACACTGTTGGGCCAGTCCGTCACCGACGTGGAAACGCTGTGGCAGAGACTGGAACTGCCGTTATCGCTGCTGCCGGGTGCGCAGCACGCCGGGCGTCGGTTTCGCCTGCGTGTGCCGGCGGGTTTCCTGCGCCGCATGCGCAAGGGCGATCCCGCCGATCCCCTGCTGAGACAGGTGCTGCCGCTCGGGGAAGAACTGGTCGAAACACCGGGCTGGGCCAGCGACCCGCTGGAAGAACTCGATGCCATGCCGGTGCCGGGACTGCTGCACAAGTACCCGGGACGGGTACTGTTGACACTGACCGGTGCATGCGCGGTGAACTGCCGCTACTGTTTCCGCCGTCACTACCCTTACAGCGAGGCCAACCCGAGCCGCGAACACTGGCCAGCCACACTCGAATACATCCGCCAGCGCAGGCAGATCAGCGAAGTCATCCTCAGCGGTGGCGACCCGCTGACACTCACGGACGAGCGGCTGCGCGGCATGGCGGAAGATCTGGCGGCAATCCCGCATGTCACTACGCTGCGCCTGCACAGCCGCGTACCGGTGGTGCTGCCGGAACGCATCGATGCCGCCTTCCTTGAGTGGGTATCGGCCTCGCAGCTGCAGGTCGTGCTGGTGATCCACTGTAACCACGCCAACGAAATTGACAGGTCGGTGATCGACGCCATGGGCCGGCTGACACGTGCCGGCGTCACCCTGCTCAACCAGTCAGTGCTGCTGCGCGGCGTCAATGATGATTCTGACATCCTGTGTGATCTTGCCCACCGCCTGTTCGAGGCCGGTGTCCTGCCCTATTACCTGCACCAGCTCGACCCGGTACAAGGCGCCGGGCATTTTGCCGTCAGCGATGCCGACGCCCGCCGACTGGTGGACAAAATTCGTTCATTATTACCCGGTTACCTCACTCCCCGGCTGGTCCGGGAAACCCCCGGCGAAAGCGCAAAAACCCCGCTCTGACAGAGATCGTGGCGACCCTGAAGCCCAGCGCCGGGATCGCCAGATAAGGATTTCCTTGCGTCCCTGGCGTCCCGGCGGTTCGAAAGAGGCTAACGCATGGACTACCGCTTAACCCAGGTGCCATTCCGCCATGACCCCGTAAATATTCAGTTTTTCGCCAGCGGGACGATAGCCCGGGCGGGACCCGGGGAAGGTGCGATAGCGCCACCGCCCCCGTGCAGCGACTACAACCAGCGGAAAAACTGCCCATGCAACTTTCTGTACCGAACCGTACACGCCCGAAAAACGGCGCTTTCGACAGCAGGCCGGCCAGCGTGAAAAGCTGGATTGAGCGACTCCCCATGGCCAATGTTGGTGAAACGTCCCGGCAGCTGTATGAAGCGTTGAACGACCTCAATCACCAGGACATCCCGGCCCAGCAGCGATTCAAGGCGCTGGAACTCCTTCAGCAACCGGTCCGGTTCGTGACTGAACACATGAAGAAACATGTTATCGGCAAACCGCTGCCGCCGGCGATGAAAAATCTGAAAATTGCCCACCTGTCCCGGGAAATCACTCACGCACTGGCGACCGGCTACAAGGTGCTGGTGATGGAGCAGATTGCCGGCGTGGGTCGCAAGGACAAAAAGCTGCTGGTCATTGCAATTCACCGTTCGGTGAAACTGCTGGGCCTGGTACTGCTCAAGGCCTTCCAGGTCTACGAGCCTTACCCGGATTCGGTCTGGCTGGAGATTCATTCGCTGTACCGCTATGCGGAAAGCAACGGCCTGAATCGCAGCAAGGTGGTGGACGCCGTCGCAACAGTTCAGCACACCTCCACCGTGGCGGATATCTACAAGCAGATCCTGCTGCTGGCACTGGCCTGCCCCTACCGCCTGCGCCATGACGAGGCAGAACACATTTATAACGCACTGGAAGACTGGGCACACTTCAGTGATTTGAAAACATTTGAAGACCGGCCAAACGCACTGTTTGCGGTCAACCTCGACGCGGACGAACCCCCGAGCTACCTGGTGCTGAGAAACACCAGCGAGAAATGCAGCACCATCCGTACGCTGGACACACAACGACTGGCAGAGCGACTCCGCAAGGCAATGGGCGAAAAACGGGAAAACCGTTCGACCGGACTCAGAGTATCCACCTTCCGGCATCTGATGCTGGTCTGGGGCGTCATGCCAAAGCGGCGTTTTTCACGCGTCAGGGACCACTCGCAGGTCATCGTGTCGATGGGCTTGAGTTCTATCCACTACTTCGTCAGCGGCGAAGTGGCATTCAACCAGACATCTGTCAGCGAGGAGTGCCACACGGATCTCGCCAGCAGCCTGCTGCCCGGCCCGCAAATCCAGGAACCCGCTCGCTTTGGTGCAAAAAACCTGCGGGATGATAATGCCGGCTTGCCCGACGTGTGGGAGATGAACTACCGGATCGAGGGCGAAGCACCACCTTCCGATCTTGAAGCGGCAGTCGCGCGCGCTGCGACAGGCATACATATCAACCCCAACCACCGCACCCAGAACTGGAAAATGGTCAACATCAGCGCCGGTGGCTACTGCCTGCTGTGGGACAACATGGAAACCACGCGCGCCCAGGTGGGTGAATTGCTGGGGATACGCGAAGAAAGTGATCCGGACACCTTTCACTGGCGGCTTGGCGTCATTCGCTGGCTGAAGTTTGCCGACAAGCGTGGACTGGAACTCGGCGTGCAAATGCTGTCGCCGGGCGCAGTTGCTATTGCGGGAAAACCTGAACAGCGCGGCGTAAAGAACGACAATTTCACCCGCGGCCTGCTGCTGCCGGAAATCGCCACCATTCAGCAGCGTGCAACCCTGCTGCTGCCGTCACCACCGTTCAAGATCGGTGACACCGCCATAATCAACTGTCACGGCAAGAATGTTCGCGTCGAACTGACCAAGCTGGTGGAAAACACCGGCAGCTTTGCCCAGTTTCAGTTCAGGGCACTGGGTGAAATCGAGTTGGCCGGACAAAAGAAATGCCCGCCCGGGCCGGCCAGCAGCGACTTTGATGATATCTGGGAATTGCTGTAAGCCGCACCGCTGACTAGAACAGCGCCCTGAACGATTCCGGATACTCGACTTTCCCGCCACCCGACAAGGCCCCCTCGACCAGTTCCATCGCCGTCAACGCGTCATCGGGTATGGGCAGGTTGCAGGTTACCCCCCAGTCTGTCGCCGGCCTGAAGCCGAAACGCAGGTAATAGTCCGGATGGCCGGCTACCACGATTGCGTTGTAGCAGAGCGGTTTGGCGCGGGCCACTGCAGCATCGATCAGCTCCGAACCAATTCCGCGGTGGGACTGCGATGGCACGACTGACATGGGCCCCAGCGCGAGTATTTCGGTTTCGCCCCGGTCGGATACCAGCTTGACCCGCGTCAGCACCACGTGCCCCACGATACGTCCGTTGAGTTCGGCTACCAGCGACAGGTCGGGAATGAACACCGGCGACTTGCGCAGCTCGCCGACCAGCTGTGCCTCGGCCTCGCCCTGGAAGGCGCTGAGATTAACGACATCGATGGCGCTGAAATCATCGGGAGTTTCAGCTCTTACCCTGATCTGTTGCATACCTTGTCCCCGGCTGGTTCCGAGCGGTCACTGGAAGCGCCCGTTTCGTGTCATGCTAGCAGGAAACCCGTGATGGTAAAAGGGTTTACGGCAACCGGCGAAATACTCAACCGGTGCGGTCCAGAAGGTAAAGAATACCGCACATGCTGCCGAAACAATGAAAGCGCGCTGCCGGCCATGTCCGGTGAAAAATGAACCCAGGAGCAAGCACCCTATGGATAAGGACCACACCCTGCGTCTGCTCATCGTGGAGGAATCCCGAAACGATGCGGAGTCCCTTGCCAACATCCTGAGAAACGCCGGACAGGCGTCCCGACTGGATTTTGCCGAGGATCAGGAGGATATCGATGCTGCACTGGACAGGCAGGCACCGGATCTGGTGCTGTGCGCAATGGGCCTGGAAAACGTCTCGTTATCGGACGTTGCAGAACTGCTCGCGCAACGGGAGGTTGCAGCGCCGCTGATCGCCATCGGCGAAACGGCGAACGAGGCCGACATCGTCGAGGCCATGCGCCAGGGCGCTTCCGACCTGTGCTCCTACGACCAGCCCGAACACCTGCAGCTGGTCACCCGGCGCGAACTCCGCCAGTTGAGTTCCTGCCACCGGGCGAAGAGTTTCGAGGCGCGCTTCCACGAAAGCGAGAAACGCGCCCGCATGCTCATGGAAAGCTCGCGCGACGCCATCGCCTACGTTCACGAGGGCATGCACATCTTCGCCAACAGCTCGTACCTGGAAATGTTCGGATTCGACGACCTCGACGAAATCGAGGGCACGCCGATCCTGGACATGGTAACGCCGGATGAGCACACCAGGTTCAAGGAATTCCTGCGCAACTTCAGCAAGGAAGACGCCACCGAGGCCACCCTGGAAACCCACGGACAGCTGCCCAACGGCAAGCAGTTCGATGCACTGATGGAGTTCTCCCCGGCCAGTATCGACGGCGAGGCCTGCACCCAGATCATCATCCGCAGCCAGGCAGGATCGAGCAAGGAACTGGAACAGAAAATCAGGTTCCTCAGCAAACAGGACGTGCTCACCGGCCTGTTCAACCGCCAGTATTTCATGGAAGAACTGGAACTGACGGTAACCAACGCGGTCAGCGGCTCGGAAAACGCAGCACTGATCTACATGCTGATCGACAACTTCAAGGAGATAAAGGACAACATAGGCATCGGCGCATCAGACATGGTGATAAGCGACCTCGCTGACCTGCTGCGCCAGCACACCAGCGAAAACGATATCGTGGCGCGCTTCGGCGATCACTCGTTTTCCATACTGCGCAAGGACTGCGATCACGACTCGATCACCGCGCTCGGGGAGAAAATCCGTCAGGCTGTCGAAGAGCACATTACCGAAATTGAGGGCAAATCCGTCACCACGACGTGCAGTATCGGCATGAGCATTATCGCCGAGAACTCACCGTCGGCACACGAAACCATTTCGCGTGCTGACCTTGCCTGCGAAGTTGCGCGCTCATCGGGCGGCAACAGGATCCACCTGCACAATCCTGTGGTGGATGAAAAGATCGGCAAGGAACGCGACCAGCAGATGCACGCGCTGATCAAGGACGCACTGGAAACAAACCAGTTCTGCCTGCTCTACCAGCCCATCGTCAGCCTGCAGGGCGACACCGCGGAGAAATACGAAGTCCTGCTGCGCATGCTCAATGACGAGGAAGAACATATTCTCCCCAGCCAGTTTCTGCCGATCGCCGAGCAGACCGGCCAACTTGCGGAAATCGACCACTGGGTTATCAACAATGCCATAAAGGCCCTGTCGGAACACCGCGCGGGCGGCTCCGACACCCAGTTCTTTATCAAGGTATCTGCGCAAACCCTGCTCGATGAGGGACTGGTCAGTTTCATCCACGAAAGCCTGAAGGAACACCGCCTGCCGGGCGATGCGCTGGTGTTCGAACTCTCGGAGAAGGCCGCGGCACAGCATTTGAAACAGGCAAAACGTTTCGTCAAGACACTGCAGGACCTGCATTGCAAAACCGTGCTGGAACACTTCGGCACCAGCCCGAACTCGTTCCAGCTGCTCAAGCACATTCCCGTGGACTACCTGAAGATCGACGGGTCCTTTATCCATAACCTGGCCAGCGACACCGACAACCAGGCCATGGTGAAATCCATCCTCGACACCGCCAACTCGATGCACAAGCAGTGCATTGCCGAATACGTGCAGGACGCCCACAGCCTGGCGGTCCTGTGGCAGAGCGGCATCAACTATATCCAGGGCAATTTCCTGCAGGAACCCAGCGAAACCCTCAGCTACGACTTCTCCGGCGAGGTCGCCTGAGCGGTTTTCGCCGGCCCTGTCGCACTACCCCGCCGACACGTCCCGGCGGAAACAACGGCGCACCGGTCTAGTCGAGTACGTGTGATACCAGTCCGTCGGCCAGCTTGGGTTCAAACCAGGTCGACTTGGGCGGCATCACCTCGTTGGCATCCGCCACGGCCATCAGGTCGTCCATGGAAGTGGCATGCAGGGAAAACGCCGCGGCCATTTCACCGCTGTCGACACGTTTCTCCAGTTCTTCCAGCCCGCGGATGCCACCGACAAAATCGATGCGCGGATCGGTACGCGGATCGCTGATTCCCAGTACCGGTTCCAGCAGATTGTCAGCCAGCAGGCTGACATCCAGGCGCGCGACCGGGTCCTCCGGGATGAGTTCCGGGTGTATGTTCAGCCGGTACCACTGGCCGTTCAGGTACAGTCCGAACTCACCCGACTGGCGCGGCGCAACCGGCTCCGCGGACCGGTTGACGTCAAAGGACGCCGCAATCTTTTCCATGAACTCCATTTCACTCAGGCCGTTGAGATCCTTCACCACACGGTTGTAGTCGAGAATTTTCATCTGGTTGTGCGGAAAGATCACCGACAGGAAGTAGCGGCTCATGGCGTCCGGCGGTCCGTTCTTGCTCGCCGCAACCCGCGACGCTGCCGCGGAACGATGGTGTCCGTCAGCGATATAGATCGCTTCCATGCGGTCGAAACCCTGCGTCAGCTTGTCGATGACGGCCGGATCGTCCACTACCCAGAAGGCGTGGCCGATGCCGTCGTCGGCGACCAGGTCATATTCCGGCGGCTTTTCCGTGACCGAGGCAATAAGCGCATCGATATCCTCCTGTGAACGATACGCCAGCAGCACCGGGCCGGTCTGTGCATTCAGGGCCTCGATCTGGCGTACCCGGTCGTCTTCCTTGGCCGGGCGGGTAAACTCGTGTTTGCGGATACGGTTGCTGTCGTAGTCCGCAACCGACGCGGCGGCGACCAGTCCGGTCTGCACGTGGT
>CAYSRA010000026.1:0-28818 GCA_964433205.1 uncultured Thiohalobacter sp.
TGAGTGAGTATGTGGTGTGTTGTGCGGCGTAGCGGCGAGGAGAGTCTCGGTCCGTCGGTGTGGACTCGTCGACGGCAATGTCCGGCAGGTATGCAATAATGCGCGTCAGCGCATCGACAGAGAGGGCCTGATTGGCGAGGATGAAGAGGGTGGTTGGTGTGCTTTCGTGGTGGTTCCTGTTGGCGGGGTGAGAGAAGTTTTCAGTGGCACAATTCATGGCAGCACCTTCTTTATTATTTACTACACTATGATGATTTTTCTTTTTGTTACATCTGGATTTAAGCACAGGCTCCGGGATTCGCCAACTGCTGTGCGCCGAAATCGACAGTAACCGGATCCAGCTGCCTGGTGAGATGCCTTCGTGACAATCAATAAATGCATACGGCAACGGCTTGTTCCGGATAGTGCCGATATCCCGGCAGCGGACTCCCTGCATCCACTGTTGAAACGTATCTACGCCGCACGCCACGCGGGCGATGCCGAACTGGAGAGCGGTCTGGCGGATCTTCACCCGCCGGATTCGCTCAAGGGTCTGGACGCAGCGGTGGCATTGCTCGAAACGGCTGTATGTCAGCAGCAGCGCGTCCTGGTGGTCGGCGACTTCGACGCCGATGGTGCGACCAGCAGTGCGCTGGTGGTCGCGGCCTTGCGTGATATGGGGGCGGCGCAGGTCGACTATCTGGTGCCGGACCGGTTCCGGTTTGGTTATGGCCTGACGCCGGAAATTGTCGATGTGGCCTTGACGCGCAGCCCCGATCTGCTCGTTACCGTGGATAACGGGATATCCAGTATCGAGGGCGTGGAGCGTGCACGCGAGTCGGGTTTGCGCGTGCTGGTCACCGATCATCACCTGCCGGGGGACAAGCTGCCGGCGGCGGATGCCATCGTCAACCCGAACCAGCCTGGTGATACCTTCCCCTCGAAAGCGCTGGCCGGTGTCGGTGTGGCCTTTTACCTGATGATGGCGCTGCGCAGCCGTTTGCGCGAAACCGACTGGTTTGCCGGCCGTGGTATGACAGAACCCAATCTTGCCACCTACCTCGACCTGGTCGCACTGGGCACGGTGGCGGACGTGGTGCCGCTGGATCGCAATAACCGCCTGCTGGTGCGGCAGGGTCTGCGCCGCATTCGTGGCGGGCACTGTCGCCCCGGCATTCGTGCCTTGCTGAGCGTGGCCGGGCGTAATCCGTCGCGTATCGTGGCATCGGACTTCGGTTTTGCGGTGGGGCCAAGACTGAACGCCGCCGGGCGACTGGACGATATGTCGCTGGGTATCGAGTGCCTGCTGACTGATTCGCAAGCCCGTGCTGACACGCTGGCGCAGCAACTCGACGCGCTGAACCGCGAGCGTCGTGAAATCGAGGCGGAGATGAAGGCGGGCGCTGTGCAGTACCTCGATGCCATGAACCTCGACAGCGATAACCTGCCCGTCGGGTTCTGTCTCTACGATGCGGACTGGCACCAGGGCGTCATTGGCATACTGGCATCGCGTGTCAAGGAGCAGTTTCACCGCCCGGTCATCGTGTTTGCCGATGCCGGCGAGGGTGAGATCAAGGGGTCGGCGCGTTCCATTCCCGGCCTGCATATCCGCGATGCGCTGGATGCAGTGGCTGCTCGTCACCCCGGCCTGCTGAACAAATTCGGCGGGCATGCGATGGCGGCGGGGTTATCACTGGATGCGGCGAGACTCGACGATTTTCGCCGCGCATTTCTCTCGGAACTGGAAACCCTGCTCGACGAAAATGCACTGACCGGTGTGCTTGAGACGGATGGCGCATTGCACCCCGATGATTTCACGCTTGAGCTATCCGAATTGTTGCGTAATGCCGGTCCCTGGGGGCAGGGGTTTCCTGAACCGCTGTTCGACGGCGTATTTACGGTGGTATCGTCGCGTGTGGTTGGCGAGCACCATCTCAAGCTGTCGCTGCGGCCGCAGGGAGGCGGGGCGGCGGTCGGTGCGATTGCCTTCGGGCAGGTGGAACGCTATGTCCCGGCTGTCGGTGAGCGGGTTCGGGTGGTTTACCGGCTGGACACTAATGAGTACCGGGGCATGCTGAGCCTGCAGCTTGTCGTTGAGTGGATGGAGGCCGGGCGGGTGCATGGCTGACGAACCGGTTTTTTCTTCGTCATTCCACGCATGCCGGAATCCATGGACCTGTTGTATCCGGCGATATTGGCAGGAGAAAATTGACTTTATTTTTTCTTTTTATTACATCAGCTAATATGATATATCGTATGTAATATGTTAAAATGTTATGATTATACAGTGGCCCTGAATATCAGTGCTGAAGTCTACCAGCGCATGTATTCTGGTACGGCCCGGAGCGTCATCGCACGGGATACCGAGGGACGCCGGGTCCAGTTCCCGGCGTTGTCGTTGCGTCAGTTCGTGACCCCCGAAGGCGTGCACGGCGTGTTCGTCATTCGCGTCGACGCCAATAACCGCCTGGTGGATATCCAGCGCCGTTAATACCCGGTATGATTCGCGTTTTTGTCCGGCAGGCCGTCAACGGCATCAGGAGTAGTTTTGGAAGTCAATCCCGTCGTCAATCAGATCAAGGATCTTCGCGAGCGTTCTGAAGCGCTTAGGGGGTATCTTTGACTACGACAACAAGCGTGAACAGCTGGTAGAGATCCAGCGCGAACTCGAAGAACCCGACGTCTGGAACGACCCCGAGCGTGCGCAGCAACTCGGGCGCGAACGCGCGCGTCTCGAAGAGGTCGTCGACACGCTGGGATCGCTGGAAAGCGGTCTGCAGGACGCCGAGGATCTGCTGGCAATGGCGGCGGAAGAGGGGGACGAGGAAACCTTTGAATCCGTCGTCAGCGACGTCGCGGATATGGAAGCGCGTGTCGCCGCGCTGGAGTTCCGGCGCATGTTTTCCGGCGAAATGGACGCAAACAACGCGTTTGTGGATATTCAGGCGGGCTCCGGCGGCACCGAGGCGCAGGACTGGGCCAACATGCTGCTACGCATGTACCTGCGCTGGGCGGAACGCCATAACTTCACCACCGAGCTGATCGAGGTGTCGCCCGGCGAGGTGGCGGGCATCAAGAGTGCCACCATCAAGATCAATGGTCCCTACGCCTTTGGCTGGTTGCGTACCGAGACCGGTGTACACCGGCTGGTGCGCAAGTCACCGTTTGATTCCGGTAACCGCAGGCATACTTCCTTCGCCGCGGTATTCGTGTCGCCTGAAGTCGACGATGATATCGATATCGAAATCAACCCGGCGGATTTGCGCATCGACGTGTACCGTGCCAGTGGTGCCGGCGGCCAGCACGTCAACCGCACCGAGTCGGCAGTGCGTATCACGCACACGCCGTCCGGCATCGTGGTGCAGTGCCAGAATGACCGTTCGCAGCACAAGAACCGCGCTACCGCGATGAAACAGCTCAAGGCGAAGCTGTACGAGCTGGAAATCCAGAAGCGCAACGCCAGCCAGCAGCAGGTCGAGGACAGCAAATCCGACATTGGCTGGGGCAGCCAGATCCGTTCCTACGTACTCGACCAGTCGCGCATCAAGGATCTGCGCACCCATGTGGAAACCGGCAACACCCAGGCGGTGCTGGACGGAGACCTGGATCCCTTTATCGAGGCCAGCCTCAAGAGCGGCCTGTAATCAACTACGAAGACGATACTCATGACCGATCAGGACGAACATAAACTCATTGCCCAGCGCCGCCGCAAGCTCGACCAGTTGCGCGAACAGGGTATTGCCTTTCCCAATAATTTCCGGCGCGATGCGCTGGCGGCCGAACTGCACGCCCAGTACGATGGGCTGAGCGAGACGGAACTCGACGCCAACCCGGTGCGGGTCAAGGTGGCGGGGCGCATGATGGGCAAGCGGGTGATGGGCAAGGCCAGCTTTGCGCACATCCAGGACATGTCCGGTCGTCTGCAATTGTTCGTGCAGCGCGACAGCCTGCCGGAAGGACGCTACCAGGACTTCAAGAGCTGGGATATCGGCGACATCATCTGCGCGGAGGGTGTGCTGTTCAAGACGCGCACCGGCGAGTTGTCGGTCAAGGTGGACGATCTGCGCATTCTTGCCAAGTCATTGCGCCCGCTGCCGGAGAAGTTCCACGGTCTCACCGACCAGGAAATCCGCTATCGCCAGCGTTATCTCGACCTGATCATGAACGAGGACTCGCGCAACACCTTCATCACCCGCTCGCGTATCATCCAGTTCATCCGCGAGTTCCTCAACACGCGCGGTTTCCTCGAAGTGGAAACGCCGATGATGCAGGTGATACCCGGCGGCGCCACCGCGCGCCCGTTCGTTACCCACCATAATGCGCTGGATATGCAGTTGTACCTGCGTATTGCCCCGGAACTGTACCTGAAGCGGCTGGTGGTCGGCGGCTTCGAGAAGGTCTACGAGATCAACCGCAACTTCCGCAACGAAGGCCTGTCCACGCGACACAACCCGGAATTCACCATGCTCGAATTCTACGAGGCGTATGCGGATTACCGTGACCTGATGGACATGACCGAGGAACTGCTGCGCACCATGGCTGAACACGTGCTCGGCAAGACGGTGCTGGAGTACCAGGGGGAGTCCTACGACTTCGGCAAGCCCTTCACACGTATGACGGTCCGCGAGTCCATCCTGCATTTCAACCCGGATATCGATGCGGCACAACTCGATGACTTGGCCTCCGCGCGCAAGCTGGCGCAAGTACTGGAGATTCCGATCAAGGACAGCTACGGACTGGGCAAGGTGCAGATCGAGATCTTTGAAAAAACCGTCGAGCACCGATTGAAGGATCCTACCTTCATTACCGCTTATCCCACCGAAGTCTCGCCGCTGGCGCGCCGCAGCGACGAAGACCCGTTTGTTACCGATCGCTTCGAGTTCTTTGTCGGGGGGCGCGAGATCGCCAACGGTTTTTCCGAACTCAACGATCCGGAAGACCAGGCCGAGCGTTTCAGGAAGCAGGTGGAAGAGAAAGAAGCCGGTGATGAGGAGGCCATGCACTACGATGAAGACTACGTCCGCGCCCTCGAACACGGCATGCCGCCGACTGCGGGCGAGGGTATCGGCATCGACCGGCTGGTGATGCTGTTCACCGACTCACCCTCGATACGCGACGTGTTGCTGTTCCCTCACATGCGTCCCTGAGAGAGTCAATCCACTTCGGGAGCCCGGAGCGGGGGAGTGCGTGCTGTCCAGTCGCCGGAACGCATGAAGCTCAGGAAATCATCCGGCGAAAGCGGTCGACTGATGAGGTGGCCCTGTACCAGGTCGCAGCGCAGTTTGCGAAGTCGCTCCAGTGTCTGATGATCTTCAACACCTTCCGCGACGGTCGTCAGGCCAAGATTGTGCGCGAGGTCTATGGTGGAGCGGACGATCATGGCGTCGTCTTCGTCGCGGGTCATGTCCCGCACAAAGGATCGATCGATCTTCAGCTGTCGTACCGGCAAGCGTTTCAGATAACTCAGCGACGAATAACCCGTGCCGAAATCGTCTACTGACAGGCTCACTTTCATCTGATCCAGACGGTTCAGAATTTCCAGGCTGTGTTGCGGGTCGTGCATGATGGCGCTTTCGGTGATTTCCAGCACCAGCAGGCGGGGGTCGAAATCGTGCTTGTCGATGATTGCATTGATCTGTTCCGGCAGCTTTTCATCACGCAGGTTGTGCATGGAGAGGTTGACGGAAACGCTGAGTTCCATGCCCAGCCGTCGGCATTTCGCGCAATAGTCGATGGCCTTTTCCAGTATTTGCAGGGTAAACGGCCTGATCAGCCCCGTCTGCTCAAGAATGGGGATGAACTCGTAGGGCGGGATGTCACCCCTGTCGGGATGGCGCCAGCGCGCCAGTGCTTCCACGCCGACGATGAGGTCATTGCGCAGATCCAGCTTCGGCTGAAATACGACGTCGATATCATTGTGTTCGATGGCCCTGCGCAGATCGCGCAACAGCGCCAGGTGATCCGGGTTGTAGTTATCGAGTTTCGGTTCGTACACGGCGTATTCGTCGTGCGCGCGCTTCGCCACGTACATGGCGATGTCCGCGCTGCGCAGCAGACTCGAGGGGTCCGGCCCGTGTTTCGGGTAAAAGGAGATGCCGATACTGGCGGATACGGAGAAACTGTTCTGGTCGACGTTAACCGGTCGTCGCAAAGAGGCCTGCAACTTTTCGGCGACGGTCAGCGCGTCGTCGTGGTCGGCACGCGGCAGTACCACGGCAAATTCGTCGCCACCGAGCCGGCCCAGTGTATCCGGTTCCCGCAGCGCGCTCTGGAAGCGCTCACCGACGCGAATCAGTAACTGGTCACCGACCAGGTGCCCCAGGGTGTCGTTGACCTCCTTGAAATGATCCAGATCGATCATCAGCAGTGCCATCGGTTGCTGTTCGCGGCGTGCGTTCAGGATGGCCTGCTGCAGGCGGTCGATGACCAGCGAACGGTTGGGAAGACCGGTCAGGGGGTCGTGCAGGGCGAGGTGTTCGAGTTCCTCATTGGTTTTGAGCAAACGCTGGTTGCTGTGTTCGAGTTGCCTGCGGTAGGCTTCAGTGCGCTCTGTCGCCGCCTGGAGTTCTTCGAGATAGACCGCATTTTCGACGGCGAAACCGATCTGGCGGGACAGCAGGCTGAGCAGTTCGACATCGTGTTCGGTAAAATCGCTGTGGTCGATCTTGTCGATGACAGCGATGCCGCCGAGGAAGCGCCGCTTCCCGGCCAGCGGCACCAGGATAATATTGCCGGCCTTTTTCTCCCATTGATTGCGCTCGTTCTCTTCGAGATCCTCAATGGTGCCGCGCCACCAGGGTTTGCGGTTGCGCAGCACCCAGCCGCACAGTCCCACCTCGATCGGCAGTTCGGCACCGGCGAGTTCCTCGGCGTGCAGACCCGCAGCAGCACGGTAACTGTAGCGACTCTGGTCACGGGACAGCAGCGGGATAGTGACGGTTTCGGCGTTGAGCAGGGTGCGCACGCGTTCGGCGATGGTATTAAATGCCGCGTCGAGCCCTTCCTCGCTGGCAACGATTTCCGCGATTTCTATCAGCAGCGCGAGTTCCGCATCCTTCTGGCGAAGCTGCCGCTCGAGTTCTCGAATGTAATTACGGGTGGTGCTGTCCGAATCTGGACGCATAACCCCTCCAAACTGCCACGACCGTCATGGTCACAGGATTATGTTCAGGATCGGCCAACGGGTGTGAGGCTTAACGATTGAATTAATGAAATATTTCCGGCCGGCCCGGCAGGGAAAGGATAACACAGATAATTTTTTAGTCTAAATCTGGAAATAAACTTTAAAGTCTTGTATTTACGAGAATAAATCGTGAACTCCTTCAATTTCCTCAACGTGGTCTGTCAGTTCGATTTCATCGACATCCTGATCCAGTCCCAGCTGCTGGAAGGCAGCGACCTGGCTCCAGTCGATCGACGCCAGCACATGGTCAGTGCCCATGTAACTCTGCAGGTTGGCGACCTGAACCACGTCAACGAGGTCCGGTCCGCCAGCGTGGGTACGCGACAGGTCTTCGTGTCGTTCCGCGACTTCGACCAGTGCATCGGGAAATTTCCAGTGCCGGAGTATGGAGCTACCGACGCGGGTGTGCAGGCTGGTGATGAGGTGTTCAAGTAACCCGGGCGTTTCCAGTAATTCGGGGCGTTCTTCGGCACGGTACAGAATGGGCAAGGTGCCGATGTCGTGCAACAGCCCGGCGAGCATGGCCTGGTCGGGGGATATCCCGGGGCACTGGCCGGCCAGCACGCGCGAGATCGCTGCCACCTGCACACTGTGCTCCCAGACGGCGCGCAGGTGGCTGTCGACAGCGTCATGGGTGGCCTGAAACATCTGTTTCATTACCTGGCTGGTGACCAGATTGCGTATCAGCTTGTTGCCGAGCCTGGCGATGACCATGTCCAGGCGGTCAATTTCCTGGCGACCACGGTACAGGGGGGAATTGGCGACCTGTATCAGGCGCGCCGACAATGCCGCGTCCTGGGCGATGACCTCGGCGATCTGATGGGCGTTGGTATCTTCGTCATCGACGACATCCCGCACTCGCAGAGCGACCTCCGGCAACGTGGGAAGCTGCAACTGGCCGCTTTCCAGGTCGTCGATCAGTTCATTGACGAAAACGTTTTCCGGCTCCATGTTGACTCCTTTCAGGTTCGGCGTGGAATCCATATCACTATAACGACGCCGGTAGCAGTTTATTGATGGCGGATACCCGGATTATTCGTTGGTCGGGAACGGGTAGGGCAAATGCTCCAGTTCCAGCGCCGGTCCGGTGCCGGAGCCAAGGTGCAGCGTTTCGCCCGATTCCGCGCTGGCAATCTGCAGAACCGCCAGTACCACAAATCCGCCGTCCGGGTGGGGGGCGGCCGATACCAGTTTTCCAACGCTCTGGGCGTCCGTTCCCCCGGGAAATATTTCGTCACCGGGCCGCGGCCGGTCGCTGCTGTCGATGCGTGCCCGGTACATGCGCCGTTTCAGTTTGCCGAGGTACTGCATGCGCGCGACGATTTCCTGGCCGGGGTAACAGCCCTTGCGGAAACTGATACCATCCACCAGTTGCAGGTTGACCATTTGCGGCACAAATGCCTCGCGCGTTTCCGGGTAGATCACCGGTATACCGGCCTCGATGTCCAGCAGTTGCCAGGCATCGGCGCCAACCGGTGCGCTGTGGACGTTCAGCGTATCCCACAACGCGGTGGCGCGCTCGACGGTGGTGAACACCTCGTAGCCCGGACGCACACCGGGGACGCGGATCACCAGCCCGTCGTCGTGCTGAGTAACTTCGTGTATTTTCCGGGGTAGCGCGCCAATGACCTTTTCAAGGTCGGTGGCAGCGGTCTCGCCGGACACACCAAGATGCACAAAGGTGTCACTGGCGTCGTCCAGTGTCACTTTCGAACGCAGGACGAACATGCGCAATTTGCTGATCAGCGACTCTACCATGTTCGCCGGCAGGCTCAGGTAGAAGCTGTCGCCGCGGCGGAATACGCGGAACGTCGCCAGCAGCCGCCCCTTGGCGTTGCAGTAACCGCTGTACTGGCTGTGCTGTTCGTCGACTTCGCGGAGGTCGTTGGTAAACTGGCCGAGCAGGAATTCAGCGGCGTCTTCGCCATGGGCCGAGATCAGGCCGTAGTGAGAGAGATCGGCAAAAATATTGCCGGTCAGCGCAACGCTCAGTTCGCGGCGCAGGTTTCCGTAATGAGCGACGCCACTTTCATCAAATTCGGCGCCGGCGTTTTCGAGAAAGTTTTTCCAGTCGGGGATCATGAGCCTTGCACATCCAGGAAACAGGGCCATGAATGGTAGACAATCTTGCTCCTGCTGTCAGCTACACAAAAACTGGCGATTCGCGCGGGCAGGTGGTATAAAACTGAAAAGACAGGGTTAGTCGACTTCCATGGCAAAACAAAAAGCAGCGCCGAGATTTCTTGATCTACTGGCTATCCGGCTGCCCCCCGGCGGCATAGCCTCCATTGGACACCGGATATCCGGTGTGCTCATGTTCCTCTCGATTCCGTTGTTTGCCTGGTTGTTCGCGCTGTCGCTGGAAAGTGCGCAGGGCTTTGCGGAGGCCACCGGTTACCTGCATACCACCCCGTTTCGCCTGCTGTTACTGCTGCTGGTCTGGTCGCTGAGCCACCACCTGCTGGCCGGTATCCGTCACCTGCTGCTCGATATCGATGTCGGTGTGGATAAACGACCGGCGCGAGCCAGCGCCCGCGTGGTCAATTTTGGCGCGCTGTTGCTGGCAGCCCTCTACGCGGTGACGCTGTTGTGAGTCGTGCAGCCCAGGGGTTGCGCGCCTGGTTGTTGCAGCGCTTTACCGCGATCTACCTTGCCCTCTATTTTACTACGGTACTTCTGGTGTGCCTGCGCCGTGATGCCTGGGACCATGCCGCGTGGCGCGAGTGGATGGGGGATCCGGTTATGGGGGTGGCGACGGTACTGTTTGCCGTTGCCCTGTTACTGCACGTCTGGGTCGGTGTGCGTGATGTCCTGATCGACTATATCCATGCGGCCTGGCTGCGGTTGCTGCTGATGGCGGCAACCGGGCTGGTGTTGTCGGCAAGCCTGTTGTGGTTCCTGCGCGCACTGGGTCTTGCTGCGCTGGCAACCCAGGGATAATTCATGAGCACAATAACCAAACGCAGTTTCGATACCCTGATTATTGGCGCCGGTGGTGGCGGATTGCGCGCTGCGCTGCAACTCTCCCAGGCCGACGCGCGCGTCGCGGTGGTGTCCAAGGTATTTCCCACCCGCTCGCATACCGTGGCGGCGCAGGGTGGCGTCAACGCGGCGCTGGCCAACGTGGTGCCCGATAACTGGCACTGGCACATGTTCGATACCGTCAAGGGTAGCGACTACCTTGGCGACCAGGACGCCATCGAGTACATGTGCCGCGCCGCGCCGCGCGTGGTCTACGAACTGGAACATTTTGGTGTGCCGTTCTCGCGGCTGGATAGCGGGCATATTTACCAGCGCGCCTTCGGCGGTCAGAGCCGCAACTTCGGCGGTGACCAGGCAGTGCGCACCTGTGCAGCGGCCGATCGTACCGGCCATGCGATTCTGCATTCCCTGTACCAGCAGAACATTCGCGCCAAAACGCACTTCTTCGACGAATATTTCGCCATTGACCTGATCAAGGACCAGCACGGCTACTTTCTCGGCGCGCTGGCTATCGAGATCGCCACCGGCGAACCGATCCTGATCGAGGCCAAGACGACGCTGCTGGCGACCGGTGGTGCGGGCCAGTTGTTCCGTACCAATACCAATGCGCTGGTCAACACCGGCGACGGCATGGCCATGGCGCTGCGCGCGGGCATCCCGTTGCAGGACATGGAGTTCTTCCAGTTTCACCCCACCGGCATCGCCGGCAAGGGCATGCTGATTACCGAGGGCGTGCGCGGGGAGGGCGGTTACCTGATCAATGCCGATGGCGAGCGTTTCATGGAGCGCTATGCGCCGAATGCCAAGGATCTGGCCAGCCGCGACGTGGTCAGTCGTGCCATTGCCACCGAAGTGCGTGAAGGGCGTGGCGTGGGGCCGAACAAGGATCACGTATTACTCAAGCTGGACCACCTGGGCGCGGATATCGTCAAAAAGCGTCTGCCGGGTATTCGCGATACGGTCATGACTTTCCTGCACATCGACCCGGCGGAAACGCCGATCCCGGTGTTCCCGACCGCTCACTACACGATGGGCGGGATTCCTACCGACCGTTTCGGGCAGGTTGTGGTGCCGGTCCAGCAGGGTGCCGAGGAACCGGTGCCGGGGCTATATGCCGTGGGCGAATGCGCCTGTGTGTCGGTGCACGGCGCGAACCGGCTGGGCGGCAATTCGTTGCTGGATATCCTGGTGTTCGGGCGTGCAGCGGCCAATCACATCATCAAGCACCTGGCCGAGCATCGCTACCACCGGCCGATTCCGGAAGGTGCGGGAGACGCCGCCATGGAGCGCCTGTCGCGCTGGAACCGGCAGGGCAAGGGTGAGTCGGTACCGGCACTGCGCCGGGAACTGACGCGGGTGATGGAAGACCACTGCAGCGTATTCCGCAACGAGGACGTCCTGCAGCAGGGCCGTGACAAGATGCTGGAAATCCGCGCGCGCCTCAAGGGCGCCTACATCGACGATCACAGCCAGGTGTTCAATACTGCACGGATCGAGGCAATGGAACTGGAGAACCTGGTCGAGATCGGTGTTGCAACGGTGACCTCGGCGCTGGCACGCACCGAGAGCCGCGGCGCGCATTCGCGCATCGACTATCCTGAACGTGACGACGCACGCTGGATGCGCCACAGCCTGTTCTCGCTGGACGGCGACAAGATGGACTACAAGCCGGTGCGCATGAAGCCGTTGACCGTGGACAGCTTTCCGCCGAAAAAACGGACCTACTGACATGAAATTCTCGATATACCGCTACGACCCGGACCAGGACGCCAAACCCTACATGCAGGACTACGAGCTGGCGGAGGACAAGATCGAACCCGGCATGATGCTGCTGGATGCGCTGTTGCTGCTCAAGGAGCAGGACCAGAGCCTGAGTTTCCGCCGCTCCTGCCAGGAGGGCGTGTGCGGTTCAGACGGGATGAACATCAACGGCCGCAATGGTCTGGCCTGCATCACCCCCTTGAAGCAGCTGAAACAGCCGGTGCAAATCCGCCCGCTGCCCGGCATGCCGGTGAAACGTGACCTGGTGGTCGACCTGACGCAGTTCTACAAGCAGTATCGCACCGTCAAACCCTACCTCATCAACGACGAGCCCTGTCCCGAAGTCGAGCGCCTGCAGACGCCGGAACAGCGCGAGAAGCTCGATGGCCTGTACGAATGTATCCTGTGTGCCTGCTGTTCCACTTCCTGCCCGTCGTTCTGGTGGAACCCGGACAAGTTCCTGGGGCCGGCGGCACTGTTGCAGTCCTGGCGGTTTCTCGCCGACTCGCGTGACCAGGCCACCGAGGAACGCCTCAACGACCTGGAAGGGCCGTTCCGGCTGTTTCGCTGCCACACCATCATGAATTGCGTCGAGGCCTGCCCCAAGGGGCTCAACCCGACGCGCGCCATCGGCCGCATCAAGGCGCTGATGGTCAAGCAGTCGCTATGAGCGAACTCGCGCGTCTGCGCTGGAAGTGCCGGCGCGGGTTGCTGGAGCTCGACCTGTTGTTTCGCGATTTTCTCGATCACGGCTACGCGCAACTGGATGCCGATGCCGCCGCACGTTTCGACGCCTTGCTCGACTACCCCGACGCGGTACTGCTGGAGTGGATGATGGGGCGCATCAAACCTACCGACACGGATGTCGCGCGACTTGTCGAACAGATTCGATCATCCGCTACGCCTTGAGCCGGGTTATTCGCCGCGGCTGCTGAAGTTGCTGGTGTGCCTGCACCTGGCGGGCTCGCTTGCCTGGCTGGTTGCGCCGCTGTCACCGGCCATCCGGGCGGCGGCCATAGGTGTCCTGGCGGTGCACTTCGTGTACTTGCACCGAACTCATGTACGCCCCGTCGCCGCGCGTGCAGTACGTGCCCTGTACTGGGAGCCTGGCAGCGGTTGGCACGTGAAGATAGCCACTGGCTGGTACCCTGCCATCCTGTGTTATCCCTGTTATGTGACGGCAGCGCTGGTCGCGGCGCGTTTTCGTATCGGCCGCCTGCGTCGCGTGTCGGTGATCGTGGTTGACGATCGCGTCGACGCCGACAGCTTTCGCCGCTTGCGGGTGCGCTTGCTACAATGCGCGCATGGGAGTGGAAATCGAGCGCAAGTTTCTGGTCAAAAATGACAGCTGGCGGTTACGGGCCGACGCCGGTGAGCGTTACCGGCAGGGTTACCTGTCCCATGACCCGCAGCGTTGTGTGCGCGTGCGCATTGTCGGCGATCAGGCCGATCTCAATATCAAGTGTGCCATTTCGCCAATACGGCGTCTCGAATACGAATACCCGATACCGCTGAATGATGCACAGGAAATGCTCGACACCCTGTGCCCCGACGATTGTGTCGACAAGACCCGCTATCACGTGAAGCACGGTGACCACGTCTGGGAGGTCGATGTGTTCGAGGGTCCCAACGCCGGTCTGGTGATTGCAGAAATCGAACTTGATGATGAAAAGGAATCCTTTGAAAAGCCGGACTGGCTGGGGGAAGAAGTTTCCGACGACCCCCGTTACTACAACATGAACCTTGCGAAACAGCCCTGGACGACCTGGTGAGGCGATTTTTGACGCTGTGTCTCGCGCTCTGGCTTGGCGGGTGTGATGCTGTTCCCGATCATGCGCCAATCCGCTTTGCACTGGCGACGGTACCGTCCAGCCTGGATCCGCGCTACGCCACGGACGCTACCTCGGAGCGCATCAATCGCCTGCTCTACGCGCGGCTGGTGGATTTTGACGAGCAGTTCCGCCCGGTTCCCTCGCTGGCGCGCTGGGAGCGGTTGAGCGGCACCCGTTACCGGTTTTTCCTGCGCGACCAGGGACGGGTATTCCACGACGGCACCTTGCTGGACGCAACTGATGTTGCCGCGACCTACCGTTCCATACTGGATCGCGCTACCGCATCACCGCACTACGGGACATTGAAACTCATTCGGCGCATCGAAGTCATCGATGCCGATACGCTGGACTTCTTTCTCGACCATCCCGCACCCCTGTTTCCCGCCTGGCTGACCGTGGGTATCGTGCCGAAGCGGGCCATCGAGACGGGCGTGCCGCTGCATCACCATCCGCTTGGCAGCGGGCCGTTTCGTTTCGTCGCCTGGCCGCAGGCCGGACGACTGGAGCTGGAGCGGGTCGCCGACGGTCAGCGGCTGGTGTTCGAGCAGGTTCACGACCCGACCATGCGGGTACTGAAGCTGTTGCGCGGCGAAGTGGACCTGCTGCAGAATGATCTGCCGCCCGAGTTGCTGGACTGGCTCGACGACAAGGCGGGCATTCAGGTGGCCCGGCGTCCCGGCAGTAACTTCTCCTACCTCGGCTTCCAGTTGCAGGATAAAGCAACCGGCCGGCTGGCGGTGCGTCGCGCGGTGGCCATGGCGATCGACCGCGATGCCATTATCCGCTACGTGTTCCGGGGGGCCGCCCGCAAGGCGTCTGCACTGCTGCCGCCCGAGCACTGGGCCGGCGCCAGCCTGCCGTTTACAGAGCGGGATCTGCCGCGTGCCCGTGCCTTGCTGGAACAGGCCGGCTATGGCCCGGACAACCCGTTGCACCTCGTATACAAGACATCCAGCGACCCATTTCGGGTTCGACTCGCCACCATCCTGCAGCAGCAGCTTGCAGAGGCCGGCATCGATGTGACAGTGCGCAGCTATGACTGGGGAACCTTTTTCGGCGATATCAAGGCCGGGCGCTTCCAGCTGTACAGTCTGGCCTGGGTTGGTATCAAGTCACCGGATATCTTCCGTTATGCCTTCCACAGCCAATCGCTTCCGCCTGCCGGTGCAAATCGCGGCCGGTTTTCCGATGCACAGACCGACAGGCTGATCGATGCGGCGCTGCGCGAGGATAATCTCCAGCGGCAGGCGGCACTGTACCGGGAGTTGCAAAAGCACCTGCTGGCGCAATTACCCTATGTGCCTTTGTGGTTTGAAAGCCAGTACTTCGCCGCCCGCGAGGATATTGCAGGCTATCGGCTTGCCGCAGACGGCAACTACGACGCTCTTGTGCGTGTCGTGCGCCGTCCCTCTCCCGTCATGACCGGGAATGCCTCCCGATGATCCCGGAATACGACCTGGAGCGGTTGCTGGCGGGTCCCGGGGTTTCTGTTGCCCCGAAACGGTATACTGGCGTGGCATTTCTGGCGGAACGGGAATAACAACGGTTATGTCAACCAGGCAGCTTGTGCCGGCGTCACGACTGGAAGTCAGTGTGGCGGACCAGCGACTCGACCTGTTGCTGGCAGGCGAGCGCGTGCGCAGCTGGCCGGTATCGACCGCGCGCAACGGCGTGGGCGAACAGTTCGGCAGCGAGCAGACGCCGCGTGGCTGGCACCACATTCGTGCCATGATCGGCGCCGGTTGTCCGGTCGGCACGGTATTTGTCGGACGGCGACCGAGCGGGGAAATCTGGACGCCGGAACTCGACCGCCAGCAGCCGGAACGCGACTGGATTCTTACCCGCATCCTGTGGCTCAGTGGCGACGAGCCGGGCCTGAACCGGCTTGGCAGCGTCGATACCCTGCGCCGCTTTATCTATATCCACGGTTGCCCTGACACCGAACCCCTCGGTGTGCCGCTGTCGCACGGCTGTATCCGCATGCGCAACAGTGACGTCGTCGAACTGTTCGACCGCGTGACGCCGGGGTTCCCGGTTCTTATCCAGGCGACTGACTGACACGGCAAAGGAGTACTGCTCCCTCCCGGATCGTATGGTATGATTTCGCCATAAAACTGACGTTGGGGGAAAGAGCAGGTCAGCAGAGCCTGTGCCGGTGGTATGACCCGTTTTATTTCCATCACCAGTGGCAAGGGCGGTGTTGGCAAGACCAGCATCGCCGTCAACCTCGCCGTGCAACTCGCGCAGCGCGGCAAGCGCGTTTGCCTGTTCGACGCTGACTGGGGGCTGGCCAACGTCAACATCATGCTCAGGCTGCAACCGCAGCACACCCTCGAAGACCTGATTGTCTCGGGCCTGTCGCTCGACGATATATTGCTGCACGATTATCACGGCGTGGATATCATCCCCGGGGGTTCCGGCTCCGACTGGATGACCGCGCTGACACCTGAGCAGCTTGGCCGTCTGGCCAACGCGTTGCACGCGCTGGATGACTATGATTTTGTGCTGATCGACTCGTCTTCCGGCATTGCCCGCAATGTGCTGTCATTTTCGCTCGCCAGTCTCGAGGTGTTGATGGTCATTACCCCGGAACCGACGTCCATGACCGACGCCTACGCGCTGCTCAAGCTGCTGCACGCGGAGCAGTACGAAGGGTGTATCCGGGTGGTTGTGAATCATTCGAGAAATCATTCGGTCGGGAGGCACAGTTTCCACAAGTTCAGGGAAGTTGTGGAGTTCTACCTCAAGCGCAAGCTGCCGTTGCTGGGGCTGATACAGGCCGACGAGCGTATGCACAAGGCGGTGCTGGCGCAGCAGGCGTTGAGTACCCGCAACCCGGAATCGCCGGCAGCGCGGGATATCGGTTCGCTGGCGGGACAGTTGCTGCTCGAAGCGCATTCCGTGGGGGTGCTCGATACGGCAGCCTTCTGGCAGCGTTACCTCGCAGCGGCCGGCGTCGATTCGAATCCGTGCCCTGCAGCAGGCGATGTTGCGACAGAAAGCGCGGCAGATACCCCGGCGTCGACGGACCGGGAGCGTGCTGAACTGGAACGTCAGATCGAATCGTTGACGGCCCAGGTCGATGCATTGATCGGCGAAGTCACGCGCCTGCGGCGCAACGACAGTGGTTCCGCGGTTGATTCCGTGGTGCCGCTGGATCGCGGCCGGCGCAGCCTGCGTTCCTGCTGTCCGGAACGCTGGGTCGCTGAACTGGCGTCGGATTACGAAATCGTCAATGAATCCGGTAGCAGTTTCCCGGTGTATCAACTGGAGCAGCCCGACGGCAAGGTGATTCATTTTGCCTGCCACAGTCTCGATGACGCTTACGAAAGTCCGGAGACACGTTCCACTTCATCCTGATGCCAGCCTATCTCGTCTCCCGTTTCGTGAATGCGCTGTGGGTGCTGTTCGGCGTCACCACACTGGTCTTCTTTCTCATTCACTGGGTGCCGGGTGACCCGGTCGCGGTCATGCTGGGCGAGTCGGCATCGGCCGCCGATACCGAGGCGTTGCGTCATGCGCTGGGACTGGATCGGCCGTTGGCGGAACAATGGCTGGGCTTTCTGAGCGGCGTGCTGTCGCTGGATCTGGGTAGTTCCCTCTACTACCAGCAGCCGGTGTTCACCCTGCTCATGCAGCGGCTGGGTGCCACGCTCGAGTTGACAGTCTATGCGTTTGCCGTTGCGGTCGTTGTCGCGTTGCCGCTCGGCCTGCTGGCAGCGGCGCGCAAGGACACTGGCTGGGACAGCACGGCAATGGGGTTTTCCCTGCTCGGTGTATCCATTCCCAATTTCTGGCTGGGGCCGTTGCTGGTGATGGCATTCTCGCTGGGGCTGGGCTGGTTCCCGGTCAGCGGGCGGGATGGTGTCCTGTCGGTGGTGCTGCCTGCCATCACGCTGGGCACAGGGCTGGCGGCAGTCCTGTCACGCATGGTGCGCAGCAGTTTGCTGGAAGTGCTCGGCGAGGACTACATACGCACCGCGCGCGCCAGGGGACTGGGGCCGCGGCAGGTACTGGTGCGTCACGCGCTGCGCAACGCCTGGCTGCCGGTGCTGACATTGCTCGGCATGCAACTGGGCGCCTTGCTCGGCGGCGCCGTGGTTACCGAAATCGTATTCAACTGGCCGGGCATCGGCGCCTTGCTGGTGGAGTCGATCCAGCGTCGCGACTACCCGGTGGTGCAGGGTAGCGTGCTGTTGATCAGCCTGACCTACGTGCTGGTCAATCTGGCCACAGATCTGCTTTACGTCAAGGCCGACCCACGCATCCGCCTGGGGCGGTCGGGATGATCCGCAGGTTCGCCATGCTGGTGTTGCTGGGCTGGGCGCTGGTGGCGCTGGGCGGGCGCTGGCTGCCCCTGCATCCTGATGACATGGCCTTGCCGCATATTCTTGACGCGCCTGACAGCGAACACTGGCTGGGCGCCGACGACCTCGGACGCCCGGTACTCGACCGTCTGCTGGTCGGCGCCGGCGTATCGTTCCGGGTTGCCGCGCTGGTGGTGAGCCTGTCGTTACTGGTCGGGGTGCTGGTCGGCAGCGTTGCGGCCTGGTACGGCGGTGTTGCCGAACGGCTGCTGGTGATGGTTATGGATGTATTTATGGCTTTCCCCGGGATTTTGCTGGCGATTGCGCTGGCGGGTCTGCTCGGGCCGGGGATCGACAACCTGGTGTTTGCCCTGACGCTGGTCGGCTGGGTGGGTTATGCGCGGCTGGCGCGTGCACAGGTACTATCGGTCAGGCAGCGCGAGCACGTGCAGGCGGCGCAGGCGCTGGGTACATCGTCATCGCGTATTATACGCCGGCACCTGCTGCCGCTGATCAGCGCGCCGCTGGTGGTGGAAGCCACGTTTGGCGTGGCGGCGGTAGTCATTGCCGAGTCCGGGCTGTCGTTCCTGGGGCTGGGGGTGCAGCCGCCAGATGCTTCGTGGGGCAGCATGATCCGCGACGGTGTGCGCTATATGCTGGTCGCGCCGCACCTGGTGCTGGCGCCCGGCATGGCATTGCTGCTGGTAGTGTTGAGCGTCAATCTTCTGGGTGATCAATTGCGCGACTGGCTGGATGTGCGCTCCGGCGTGCGCGAACGGGGAGCAGGAACATGAGTCTGGGACCAGTGATGCTGGACGTGCAGGGACTGGAACTGCAGCCGGAAGAACGCGAGCTGTTGCAGCACCCGGCGGTAGGCGGTGTGATCCTGTTCGGCCGTAACTATGAATCACCGCAGCAGGTAGCAAAACTGGCGTCGGATATCCACGCGCTGCGTCAGCCGCCGTTGCTGATCGCCGTGGATCAGGAGGGCGGACGCGTGCAGCGCTTTCGCGACGGTTTTTTCAGGCTGCCGGCGGTCGGCGTGTTCGCCGGGTTGTACGACGACAATCCGCGCACTGCGTTGTCACTGGTGCAGGACGCGGGCTGGCTGATGGCCAGTGAAGTGCTGTCGGTCGGTGTCGATCTGAGCTTTGCTCCGGTACTGGACCTGGACCTTGGTGTGTCGGCAGTCATCGGCGATCGCGCCTTTCACCGCGATCCGGAAGCCGTCAGCGAACTGGCGCTGGCTTATCAGCGGGGCATGCACGAGGCCGGGATGGCGTCGGTGGGCAAGCATTTTCCCGGACACGGGGGCGTGGCGGTGGACTCGCACCACGGCCTGCCGGAAGACGAACGCAGCCTGGCGGACCTGGAACTGCAGGACCTGATTCCGTTCGCACGGCTGGCGCACAACGGTATGAACAGTGTCATGGTGGCGCACGTATTGTACCCGCAGGTCGACAGTCAGCCGGCGGGCTTTTCGCGACGCTGGCTGACCGGCATACTGCGTGACGCGATGCGCTTCCAGGGCGTGATTTTCAGCGACGACCTGAGCATGGGCGGTGCGGAATGGGCAGGTGATTACCCGCAACGCGCGCAACTGGCGCTGGAAGCGGGTTGCGACATGGTGCTGGTGTGTAACCAGCCGCAGCATGCCGTCGAGGTGGTCGAATCGCTGACCCGCTACAATGACCCCGCTGCCCAGCTCAGGCTGGCGCGAATGCACGGCCGGCGGTTCCCGTCGCGGGACGCGCTGCGCGGCAGCAAACGCTGGCAATCGGTGACAGAACGGCTGGCCCGGTGTGAGACCGGAGACTGGCTGGATATGGATCTGGAGTAGACGAATAACAATGGAAAAACAGATTATCGAAACACTTTCCGATTGGACCGGTGCAAATACCTGGGTGGTGCAGGTGTTTGTCGTGGTGTTCCTCTCCATGCTCGCGGATCTCGTCAAGCGGCGCCTGGTGAAGCGTCTCCACCAGCGCTTCAGCAGTACCAATAACCCCTGGGATGACGACGTGTTGCAGGCGGCGACCCGGCCACTGACACTGTTGATCTGGGTGGTCGGCATCACCTTTGCCGCAGACATCGTGCGCGCCGAATCCGAGTCGGTGATCTTCAATGCGATTGAACCGATACGCCAGGTCGGCGTCATTATCGCCGGCGCCTGGTTCCTGGTCAGGCTCACAGCACGCCTGCAGGAAACGGTGATTGCGCGCGGTCTGGAGAGCGGTGAGCCCTACGACCGTACTACCGCTGATGCGATTGCCAAGCTGGTGCGCCTGTCGGTCATCATCACCGCGGCGCTGGTGATCCTGCAGACACTGGGTTTCAGCGTGTCCGGCGTACTCGCGTTCGGCGGTATCGGCGGCATAGCGGTCGGTTTTGCGGCCAAGGACCTGCTCGCCAATTTCTTCGGTGGGCTGATGATTTACCTGGACCGGCCGTTCCTGATCGGCGACTGGATCCGTTCGCCGGACCGCGAAATCGAGGGTACCGTAGAACACATAGGCTGGCGGCTGACTACCATCCGCTCGTTCTCCAAGCGGCCGATCTATGTACCGAACTCCATGTTCGCCAGCATTTCCGTCGAGAACCCTTCGCGCATGACGCACCGGCGTATCTACGAAACCATCGGTCTGCGCTATGACGATGCCGCCAAGGTCTCCGACATCCTCAAGAGTGTCGAAACCATGCTGCGTCAGCACCCGGAGATCGACGACAGTCAGACGCTGATGGTGAACTTCAACACCTTCGCGCCGTCCTCGCTGGATTTCTTTATCTACACCTTCACGCACACGACCAACTGGATGAAGTACCACGCCATCAAACAGGACGTGTTGCTGAAAATCGAGCAGATCATTCGTAAGCACGGTGCCGAGATCGCCTTCCCGACTTCCACGGTGCACGTGCCGGACGGTGTGAAACTGGAACCGGCCGTGCCGGACGTAGCGGGCAAATGAACCTGGAAGAGATTCGTGCCGTGCGGCGCCATGCCGACCTGCTGGTTGACAGGGACGCTGTGCACGCTGCCTACGACAGGATGGCGAACGACATATCGGAGGTGCTGGGTGATACCAACCCTGTGATATTGTGTGTCATGACGGGTGGCCTGGTGCCGACCGCCGAGGTGTTTACCCGCCTCGATTTCCCGGCGGAACTGGATTACGTACACGCCACCCGTTATGAAGGCACGCGGGGCGGGCAGAACATCAACTGGATTGCGCGCCCGGTACACGTACTAAAGGATCGCACGGTGCTGGTGATCGATGACATCCTGGACGAGGGCGCCACGCTGGCGGCGATACTAGATTTTTGTCGCGAGCAGGGGGCTGCATCGGTGCACAGTGCGGTGCTGGTAGAGAAGCTGCACGACCGCAAGGCGCCGGGGCCGAGACCGGACTTTGTCGGCCTCACGGTCGAGGACCGCTACGTATTCGGTTGCGGGATGGACTATCACGGTTACTGGCGTAACCTGCCCGATATCTACGCCGTGCGTGAATCCGGACAGGATCCTGCGCCATGACGAAGTTTGCAATTATCGGCGGCACGGGTCTGACGCAGATGGCGGGGCTGAACATCGTTCGGCGCGAGCCGGTGGTAACGCCCTGGGGCGAGCCGTCCTCGCCGCTGCTTGTGGGGGAGCTGGCAGGCACCGAGGTCGTGTTTTTGCCGCGACACGGTGAGCACCATACGCTGCCGCCGCACCGTGTGAACTATCGCGCCAACCTGCACGCCCTGCACCAGGCCGGGGTGGAGCAGGTGATTGCCGTTGCGGCGGTGGGGGGGATCTCCGACGACATGACGCCCGGCGTCATTGCCATCCCCGACCAGATCATCGACTACACCTGGGGGCGCGAGCACACGTTTTTTGATACCCATCCCTCTCCGGTGACCCACATCGATTTCACCGATCCCTATTGTGAAGACTTACGCCTCGAGTTGCTGGGTGTGTCCGAAAAGTGCGGCGTGGCGGTTTTCGACGGTGGTGTCTACGGGGCTACCCAGGGACCGAGACTGGAGACGGCTGCGGAAATTGATCGCATGCACCGGGACGGCTGCACGCTGGTCGGCATGACCGGCATGCCGGAAGCCGCACTCGCCCGTGAACTTGGCCTGTGCTACGCCTGTTGTGCGGTGGTTGCCAATCGCGCGGCAGGGTGTGGCGACGGTGGTGAAATCAGCATGGCGGAAATCGAGTCGACGCTCGATATAGCGATGGCCGGGGTGGGGACGTTGCTGGGTGAATTTTTCACAAATATAGAATCAACATAATAATTGAATGGCAATAGGCGGAAAAATAAATAAAAATAATTTCTGGCGGCGCGAGGCATTGCCCTGCAAGGTCTACAGCAAGGAAGAGGTGAAAGCGGCGCGCAGGTAAGAAGCGCCATCAGGTTGCACGACGTGGTGCGCGTTTCATGCTATTAAAGGATTTGGTAAGCTCGCGGCGTCCATGCACGTCAACGCAGGGCGCGAGGCATCCACTCCTTTGGTTGTTAAGGTATTGGCGGGTGTCTGGATTCTTTTGACAAGGAAGGAAAAAGAAGTGGTCAGGGATGCCGCATACAATTTCATATGAAACGCAGCCAGATACCGGCCTCGCCAGCCTGGTTCTCGTCGCGCGCTTTTTCGGTGTAGCCGCTGAGGCCGGGCAGCTCCGGCACCGGTTTGCCCGCGCGGAAGCGCCACTGTCACCTGGCGATATTGTTCGTGCCTCCCGTCACCTGGGGTTAAAGGCGCGACAGGTTTCCAGTCGCTGGGAAAAACTGGGAAAAACCCCGCTTCCCGCCCTGGCGCAGAAAGATGATGGGCAGTGGGTCGTGCTGGCCAAAGTAGATGCCGAGCGCGTCCTGGTCCAGGACCCGCTGGAAAAGCGCCCGCTAACACTCCCCCGGGCGTTGTTTGAATCCGCCTGGAACGGTTCGTTGATTCTCGTCACACGCCGCGCCTTGCTGACCGATGAAAAGACCCTGTTCGGTTTTCGCTGGTTTATCCCGGCGATCCTGAAATACCGAAAACTTTTTTCAGAAGTGCTGATCGCGTCCTTCTTCCTCCAGCTCTTTGCGCTGATTACACCGCTATTTTTCCAGGTGGTTATCGATAAAGTGCTGGTGCACAAGGGGTTAACCACCCTTGACGTACTGGCGTTCGGCCTGATCGTGGTATCGATTTTTGAAGTCGTCCTCGGCGGTCTGCGTACCTATGTGTTTTCACATACAGCCAATCGCGTGGATGTGGAACTGGGCGCCAGGCTGTATCGCCACCTGATCAGTTTACCCATGAGCTACTTCGGGGCGCGCCGTGTCGGTGATTCAGTTGCACGCGTCCGCGAACTGGAAAACGTGCGCAATTTTATTACCGGCTCGGCATTGACCCTGGTGATCGACCTGTTCTTTACCTTTGTTTTTCTTGCCGTGATGTATTACTACAGCCCCACACTCACCTGGGTCGTACTGGCCTCGATTCCCGCCTACATTCTGCTGTCGATCTTTGTGACCCCCATCCTTCGCGCCCGTGTGAACGAAAAGTTTAACCGCGGCGCTGAAAACCAGGCCTTCCTGGTGGAATCGGTGAACGGCATGGAGACCTTGAAGTCCATGGCCATCGAACCGCAGATGCAAAACCGCTGGGAAGAACAGCTGGCGGGCTACGTTGGCGCCAGCTTCAAGGCAGCGAACCTGAATAACATTGCGAACCAGGTTGCGGGCCTGATCAACAAGCTGGTCGTGGTGTTGATTCTCTGGATCGGTGCCCGCGCTGTCATCCAGGGTCATCTCAGCGTCGGTCAGCTTATCGCCTTCAACATGCTGGCGGCCCGTGTCAGTGGTCCTGTACTTCGCCTGGTTCAGCTATGGCAGGATTTCCAGCAAACCGGCGTTTCGGTTCAACGACTGGGTGATATCCTGAATACCCCCACCGAGCCGGGTTACGATCAGTCACGCCTGTCGCTGCCGGGCATTAAAGGCCGGATTCAGTTCGACCAGGTCAGTTTTTGCTATCGCACCGACGGCCCGGAAGTCCTGCGAGACGTTTCGCTGGATATCAGTGTGGGTGAAGTCATCGGTATTGTGGGCCGTTCTGGTTCAGGTAAAAGCACCCTCGCCAAGTTGGTTCAGCGACTGTATGTGCCGGAGCGCGGGCGGGTGCTCATCGACGGTGTGGATATCGCCCAGGTTGATACCACGTGGTTGCGCCGCCGCATCGGTGTGGTGCTGCAGGAAAACGTGTTATTCAACCGCACCGTCAGGGAAAATATTGCGCTGGCCGATCCCGGGCTGCCGATGGAGGCCGTGATTCAGGCGGCACAGCTCGCCGGGGCGCACGAGTTTATTCTGGAAATGCCGGAAGGTTACGACACTATCGTCGGTGAACACGGCGACAATCTGTCCGGCGGCCAGCGCCAGCGTATTGCTATCGCCCGGGCACTCGTCACCAACCCGCGCATTCTGATTTTTGACGAAGCCACCAGCGCGCTGGACTATGAATCCGAGCGCATCATTCAACAGAACATGCATGCAATCTGTAAAGGGCGCACGGTCATTATCATCGCGCACCGCTTATCCACGGTTCGCGTGTCGCATCGCATTATCGTGCTCGAGAAAGGTCAAATCATCGAGCAGGGCACTCACGAAGACCTGTTAAAACGCAAGGGGCAGTACGCCAAACTGCATGCCCTGCAAAGCGGCCAGGGTGTTCAAGTAGTAAAACGGAAACCCGGATGAGCCACGAACTCGATTTCCTGCCTGCCGCCCTGGAAATCCAGGAAAAGCCACCTTCGCCGGCTGGTCGCGCCATTGCCTGGTCTGTCATGGCGTTTTTCACTATCGCGGTTCTCTGGGCGTTGTTCGGCAAGATCGACATCGTTGCCACCGCACAGGGCAAGATTATTCCCAGTGGCCGTGTCAAGGTCATCCAGCCGATGGAGATCGGGGTGGTGCGCCAGATTCATGTGCATGAAGGCCAGCGGGTGGAGGCGGGCGACCTGTTGATCGAACTGGACCCCACTTCAACACAGGCCGATCTGGGTGGTCTGGAAATGGAGCTGGTCGACGCGCGCCTGGAACACGCCCGTTACCGGCAACTGGCACAGATGACGGATGAAGTCTCACTGGCGAACTTGTCGGTGTCGGATCATTCAACCGTTCCTGGCTTGCAGCTTCCAGAAGCGCTTTCACAGGATGTGCACGCTGAAGCCACCGCATTGCATGAGCAGATGCTCAGAAGCGAATGGTCTGAGCACATGGCGCGTACCGCCGCCCTGGGCAATGCCATTGAGAGCCGCCAGGCTGAACTTGCAGCGACGCACAATGAAGTGAAAAAGCTCGAAACCACTCTCCCGCTCATCACTCGTCGCGCCGAAGCCCTGAAAAGCATGGTTGCCAAACACCTCGGCTCCCGGCAAGTCTGGCTCGAACTTGAAGAAGAACGCGTCACGCAACAACAGGATCTGGCTTTACAGAAAAACCGCATCAAGCAGGTAGAAGCTTCGATCCGTGAAGCAAAGCAACAGCGGCAGGCGCTGGCGTCCGAATTTCGGGGTCAGCTGCTCACCCGGCTATCCGAAGCCGGACGGCGTATTAACCAGTTGGAGAAAGAACGTGTCAAGGCGGCTCAACGCACTGAATTACAACATATGACGGCTCCCGTATCCGGTGTTGTACAGCAACTGGCGATTCATACCATCGGTGGTGTTGTAACACCGGCCCAGGAACTGATGAAAATTGTTCCGGAGAGTGAAAATATTGAAGTTGAGGCATGGATACTCAACAAAGACATCGGTTTTGTGGTCGAAGGTCAAATCGCAGAAATCAAGATAGAAACCTTTCCTTTTACACGATACGGCACCATCGATGCCGAAATTATTGATGTATCCAATGATGCTGTTACAGATGAAGAAAAGGGGCTTGTGTACGCTGGACGTGTACTCATGAAGCAGTCAGTGATTCAGGTTGGAGAAAAGCAGGTAAAACTCACGCCGGGCATGGCGGTGACCGTGGAAGTGAAAACCGGAAAACGCAGGCTGATTGAGTTCATCATGAGCCCCTTGTTGCGATACAAGGAAGAAAGTATGGTTGAGCGATAGTAACGAGATAGGTTATTTGAGAAAGCGTGTTGAGAGTGAGTGAAATTGTTTGGGTTCAGGGTAATCACTTTATTAGCAATGTGTTTTTGTCTTAAAGGCGTGCGGCGAACATTTGCCTGAAAGATGGTTCTATAAAAAAGCAGGTTGATATGGATCTTATAAAAACATTACTCGGCTTTGTGGTTCTGACCGGTCCACTATGGCTGATTCTTATCTTATTGCCCGTTTCCCTTTGGATTGCCGTGAAGGTCGCTAAACGATTTAAATCCGCCGCTGTCCGGCTCGCGGGTGGAGTGATTATCTTTCTGCTGCTCTTCTTTCTGCCCTTCGCTGACGAGATCGCTGGTAGGATCTACTTTAACTACCTTTGCACTACAGAGGGAGGCGTAAAGGTGTATCAGAGAGTCGAGTTGCCGGCGGAATATTGGGGTAAGCAAGGAAGGTCAAAATTGTTTAATAAAAATGGCTACCTTAATCATGATTTCTGGGTTAAAGAATTGGATGAATCTGGCGGTAAAGTAAAACGCTACTCAACAATTTTTGCTATTGATAAAGATACCTACCCCATAAAGGAAAGAATTAGCCAAAATGTGTTGGCAGAAGTCACTACTTTTCGTTATTGGGGTGGGTGGATAAGGCGGAATCTTAGCCTAAACAACGTAGCAGACTCGTGTAAGTTTATTAATGATAAAAATTTTAGCCGTGATCTTTACGGTAAACTATTCAAATCTGAAACGTCTTCTGACTAAGGAGTGGTCATGGCAACAATCACAGACTATTTTGAACAAGCAGAACTATCCGTTGCAGCATATGCGCTAGGCCTAACGTCGGGTATTTCTGGTGCGGCTTATACAAATAAACTTGAAGCTGCTGGTATGTCTAAAACACAAGCCAATACCTTCGCCACCACCTACACCGTCATCGATCAATACACTGACCCATCTGGATTTTCAGCAACGATATTCGATAAGGGTGGTATCAAATACTTCGCCATCAGGGGTACCGAAGACCTGTTCAGTTTTTCGGGTGCGAACGACTGGTTAACCAACATTGCCGATGTAGGGGCCGACGGCATTGCGATCTCTCAGGGTATTGCGCTGTTCAACTATTTACAGCGGCTGGAGGGTGCCGCCGGTAATTCTGTGGTCCAATATATGTATGACTCATCCACCCAGACCATAGATACCACCACAGGGATTGCCACTGGCTTACTGTCAGGACAATCGGTAAGCGTTGCCGGCCATTCACTGGGTGGGCAGTTGGCGATGATGATGAGTCGGCTGGCGCCTGGCATGGTCAATAGTGTTTATACCTATAACGCCCCTGGTTTCGACAAGTTTGGCACAGGGCTCACCAGCGAGGGTTTCTTCAATTTACTGAGTAACGCCCCCATCGGTCCGATCACTGGCCCGATTGGCAGTGGCTGGAACGGTTCCATCATGTCCCATCTCGACGTCCCGGGTGATGTGGTGAGTGGTATAGGATTTACGCCGGGTTCTCAACAAAGCTTTTTAACGCTTTTTTCAGAGATGGCTAATCAGGGTGTCATTGATGCTCACAGCAAGGACGACCTGACCGACGCTCTGGCCGTATACACATTGCTGGACGGCGTTGGCGGATCCCTGAGCTTTGACCAGATCACGCCCATCCTGCAAGCAGGCTCCAACCTTCCGGAAGAAAGTCTGGAAGGCATCGTCAATGCGCTGGGCGACCTGTTCGGTGTCGGCGCCACCGTGACCACAGGCTTACGGGATGAACTCTATACCCGTATTGAGACGATTCAAGGTGTATTACCCCTCTATCCCGGCATCGCGCTGACAGGCTTGCAGGACGATGCCCCGCAAGCCCTGGTGGCTGCGGCCAGGTCGACGGAGAAAGGTTTTCTGTATGCACTGGAGAAGCTCAACCCGTTTGCGGTAGTGGGTGATAATACACTCTATTCTAATCTGGACCCTGCAGATTTTACGGACCAATACCTGCTGGACCGCGCCAGCCTCCTGGAAGATAAATTGATTCGTGCGGTGAACGATTTCCCGCAAACCGGTCTAGGACCGGCGTTGGATGGGCAGGGACCCTATGCTGGCCAGTTCATTCATTTTATCGATGCAGAAACGGGCTATGAAACCCGCAAGTACGGCGGTGTTCCTGAAGATGCGGAAACCACAATCCGATTCGGGCTGGACAACAACCCTACGACCGAAACCTTAACGGGTACCCTCGGCGAAGATCATCTGTACGGAAGAGGTGGAAACGACACCCTCATTGGCGGGCAAGGCGACGATTATCTGGAAGGTGGTAAAGGGGTAGATCGGCTGGAAGGCGGCGATGGTGATGACCGCTACATCTATCGCACCGGTGAGGGAGCGGATGTTATCCAGGATCAGGACAAGACCGGACGCGTTGAATTCGACAGCACCGTGCTTACCGGCGGCACCCGGCCCGCCGGCGGGACCACCTACACCAGTGTGGATGGGGAATACACCTACGACTGGAACGAAACAACGCTGGTCATCAATGGCGTACTCACTGTCGAGAATTTCAACAGCGGCGATCTGGGCATCTTTCTCGATGAAGAGCCGGATCCGACTGACCCCAACGACCCGAACAATCCCAATGCACCCTACCGGCCCGGTTATAACCCGATTACAGGCGGTCGCTTTGTTGATCCGTTGGTGCTGGATCTAA
>CAYSRA010000027.1:0-6887 GCA_964433205.1 uncultured Thiohalobacter sp.
GAATAGCGCCAGGGGTAGAGCGGCGAGAGTATGCCTCCGCCGGCCCACGATGACTCACGGGCAGGCTGCCCGCGCTCCAGTACGGTAACCGTCATACCGGCACCGACCAGTTCGCGTGCTGTAAGCATGCCGATGATCCCGGCGCCGATAATCGCGACGTCAGTCATGACAATACCTGCGGAAGTAACTTGACCCGGGACTAACGGTTCCAGCAGTCGGCGCCTGCGTAACCCGCAAGATAGACCGGACCCTGCGCCGATACGGCAAAGGAACCGCACACGTCGGTTCGCTGCGCACCGCGCGGGCTGGCCTGCAGGAGAAAGTCTCCGGCACTGCTGCGCACAAGACGGAGCCTGTAGTGCCCGTCCGGTGATGCCGCATCAACCCAGCCGAGGTCGCCAAGGTCACCGGCGTATTCGCTGTGCGCGGCACGCCATCGCAGTTGCGCAAGCTGGACCTGGAGTAACGCCGACATGGCATCGGCACGGCGTGACCTGGCCACGAACCCGTTGTAGGAAGGAACCGTAATGGACGCGAGAATCGCAACAATGGACAGTGCTATCAGTAGTTCGAATAAGGAAAAACCCGGGACACCGGATCGATACATGACGCAACTCCTTTTGCAGTTCGGCAAACGGGATTCAGGGCGCAATCCTTGCGCACTCCGTGAAACCGACTATACTCGGCGCGACAACAGGGAACAAGTCAGAAACCTTGAGGAGCCGTATCATGGACGATGCGAAGCACCGGGGATTCACGCTTGTCGAATTGCTGATTACGCTGACGGTCATCGCCTTGCTGACCGGCGTCGCCGCACCTGCCATGGCACGTTTTATGGAAAACGCGCGCCTGCATGCGGCAACAGACCAGCTTTCCAGCGAACTCGGACAGGCGCGAAACCACGCAATCACCCACCAGCAAGCCACCTACTTTTCACTGCAGAGCACCGCCGTGCGATGGTGTTTCGGCTGGGGCACAAATCGCGACTGCGACTGTAACGCCCCAGCCACTGCAAGCCGTTGCACAACAGGCACGGGCGACAGCACCCGCACCCACCTGTTCCGGTCGGAAGACTACCCCGGCATTCGCCTGGGCCTGCGCACAACCGATGACACCCGCCGGCTGCTGCGCTTCTCCCCGGTACGCGGAACTGCCACGGCCAGCACAATAACCCTGTCCGGCACACACGGAGAGCAGCGGGTCATCGTCAGTCCGCTGGGCCGGGTCCGGCGCTGCTCGGTCGCAACCGACCGGTACACGCGATGCTGACCGTGCGATACCAACATGGCATGACGCTGGTCGAACTCATGGTGGGCAGCGCCATTTCGCTTGTGACGCTGGCGACCGTGGTTACCGTTTACAGCGCTACCGCGCAGCATGCCAGTCGCCACCTCCAGGAAACCGACCTGCGCAAACAACTCTTCACACTTGCCGATCTGCTCGCAACCGATGTGCGGCGCGCGGGCTACCGGCAATTTGATCCGCGCACCACGCCCGTCACGCACAACCCGTTCCAGCTACCGGATAACCAGCTACGCATCGGCGCCAAGGACGGTCAGCCGGCCGACTCCTGCATCCTGTACAGCTACGATCTGGACGCAGACGGCCTGGTCGGAACCGGGCGCTGCCGCAGTCCAAGCTGCGACGCCCTCAGCGACGACGACAACGTCGAACAGTTCGGTTTCCGCTTCAACGGTGGCCGCGTGCAATCCCGCTACGGCGGCCGCTCGTTCCATTGTGACGGCGGAAACTGGCAGACGGTCACCACAGCGAATATCGTCATCGACACTCTGCAATTCACCCTGTATTCAGGTTGCAGCAACCTTCTGGAAGAAACGGAAGCCTGCCGGGTCGACCAGCCATCGCTGCGACAGCGCGCTGTCGAATTCCGTATCGCCGGTCACATAGCCGGGCGGGAGGACATTCACCTGAACCTGTCCCGCTGGGTGCATATCCGCAACGACAGCCTGCAGGATCCGCGGTCATGAACAGACTGCCAGTCCCTGCCCTCTCCGCACAACGCGGCGCCGCCACCCTGCTGATGGCACTGATACTGATGATGGCACTCACCATTGTCACCCTGTCGACGGCAAAAACCCGCATCAACGAGGAGCAGGCCAACGTCAATCAGCAGTGGCAAACCCGCTTGTTCGCTGCCGCCGAATCGGCGCTGGAGCAAACCCTGGCCGACCTTGCCACGCTGACCGACTGGGTGCCCGACGCGGCTTCGGGCGGGGAGTCTTATGACGAACCGATTAGCCGGCGCGATGCCGGCATAGAGACGGTACTGACGCTGTGGCGTTCGCCAAAACCACACCCCTACGTCGATATCGATGCCACTGCACGCCGCCGGGATGGCTCTGCGCTCACCACCCGGATCCACCAGCGCGTACGCCAGCTCAGCATCCTGACGCCGCTGGCTGAAACTGCGCCGCCACTGCTGCTTGCTGGTTGCCCGCTGTCATTTTCAGTGAGCGCGCAGATCTATCCCGAGCAGGCCGACACCGATGCGGCCGGTAACGGGGTCTGGCTGGCTGACTCAATATCCTGCCCGGGGCTGGCGATAACCGACCTGCACGGGGGCGATATAAGTTCCCGGAAATTTTCCGCTACGCTGCACGATACACTGTTCACCCTGGACCGCGCCGCCTACCGCGCGCTGGCCGAAGCGGAACGCGATCTGCCGGCCGGCTCACGGCGATACTGGCTGGTGCAGGCGTCAGACCTGGATGGCGGTCGCTGGTCGCGCAGCATTGGCACTCCTGAGCGGCACGTCATCCTGTATTTTCCCGAAGAAGCCGGCTGTCCGTCTTTTGCAGACGGCGTGCAAATAACCGGGTTCGTATTTATCGAATCCCCCTGCGACTCACCGCTCGCCAGCAGGCGTCTGGACATAAACGGAACGCTGGCCATCAACGGCAGCGCCCAACTTGCCGACAGCGACATCCGCCTCACCAGCCTGCAAACCCTGGATCCCGCCCGGCCCTGGTTCAACTTCCCGGTCCTGCACAACATCCGGGTGCCCGGCAGCTGGAAGGACTTCTGATGTTTCGCACCTGTCGAGGATTCAGCCTGATTGAAGCCATGGTGTCGGCGCTGGTGCTCAGCATTGGTCTGCTGGGACTGGCACAGCTTCAGGTCAGGCTCCAGATCTCCGCGCAACAGGGGTCGGAGTACATGTACGCGTCGATGATGAGTGCCGGGTTTTACGAAAGGTTTGCGACATACGGACTCTCACCCGTGGCTGACGCGCCTCTTGCGGACACGCTGCGTGTCGGACCGTCCGCCCGTTACACGGTCACCCACTCAGTGTCACGAACTGTGCGGACCAGCCGGAACCGAACAATGATTCAGTGGTCGATTCCGGAGGGTACCGCAGAAATCAGCACAACGGGTCTGTTCGATCGCCGGGCCAGCGGCTTTGAGTCTCGCTGGCTGTTACAGTAACGCTCGCAACTATCACCAGCAGTCCGCAACCGTCCCGCTACTCTGGCCCTTTTGCAGAAGGTTGGTCAGGGTGAGGCTTCCGCAATTGTCACCGACCTGGGCACCGGTCGGCGCTGCAGTCAGTGTGTAGGTAGTACCAGCAGCATTGATACCCGTAATTGAAAGGTTGTAGGTGGGAGCGCCCGCGCCGTCCACCGGACAGGTCGCCGGCGTAAACACACCCGCGGTAATGATATCGCGATAACGATTACCACTCCTTGAAAAGTCCCGTTCCATGGCACTAGCCAACTGCATGAGGCCGGCCTCACAGTTTGCCCGCCGGGTTTTCTGCATCTGGCCGGTATAAGCAGGGTAGGCAATAGCGGCGAGTATGCCGATAATGGCAACCGTTATCATCATTTCGATCAGGGTAAATCCACGTAACGCTTTATTTAACATGGTGTGCACTCCATCGCTCAACGGTCAAATTCGACTGAATGACCGCGTTCGGCCTTCCAGTTCGCTGGCAGTACCCATATCTCATTGATGTAGATCTGGTGCCTGCCATCGCCCCTGCCACTCGGGTAAAACCCGACCTTTGAACCAGGCCTGATATCGGAAAGCACCCCTTTGCGCCCCTTTTTCGTATGCACACGCACATCGTCGGCAAGCCGGAATACCCGGTCATCGACGACCAGCAAGCGACTGCCGCGGTCAAACGAATCGATTTCACCAAAAAATCCGAAGACTCTCTGCCTGTCCGCTGTAGCCATACCGGCTGCTGCCATCAGCACAAAGCCCAGAACCAGTTTTTTAAGTACGCTATGCATTTTCATATTGGCATTCCCAAAATTCACACTGTCAAGTCCAGGTGTAATACCCCTGCATCCATGCTAGGGAGTCAATTCGCTCCACGACATACGTGATGGCGGTGTGGGCGCCGTCGGCTGTACGTTGTCGATCTGTATGGCGCCGGTAGAATCCGCCGTCACCCGCTTGTTGGAAATAAAGCGGCTTTCCGCCGGGACACCCTTTGACTCGGTACCAACAACCATCGCACTACCAACCTGGTCGCTGACATCGAATACCCCGTCATTGTTGACGTCGATCGGGATAAACGTCGGCGCACCACCCGTAAGAAGGTCGACCGCCATCAGCCAGCCCGAACCGCCAACACTACACATACTGCTGGTCGACGAGCTCGGTATCACCGTGTTAAAGAACACAATCGATCCAAACGCCAGCGGACTGGTCACCGAACGTTCGCCGGGAATTTCGAAATCGATATACCAGCCCTTCTCCGTCGCGGAGTAGCTAACGGCGTTGCTGGTGATCGTCCGGATATTACCCAGTGTCGGATCGGGCGTCGTCGTGACGGACTGGGCCGTCAGTGAGGCACGATCGAGATTACCGATCTTCGAATCCCACACACCGTAAAATGACTGCTGCTGCGTGGTGGCGTTGTCCGCCTGCGTGAGGTACTGTCCGGTTCCGAAGAATACCAGCAGGTTGGGCGCAGTCGTGATCGACGCCTGGGTCGGATGAAGCTCGATATCCGGTTCCACCGTAATCGGCTGGCGGTTGCTGGCGGTACACGGTGTCGCGGAACAGGCCCGGAACAGCGGGTCTGCTCCATAGGCAGACACCCAGTTCGCTGTGTCCGTCTTGTCCGAGACATCGAATGCCCACAGGTTACCGTGCAGGTCCCCGGCGTAAATACGATCAATCGTCCCGTCGCCGTTCAGGTCGACAAGCTTCGGTGTCGCCAGTCCGTTACAGTCGCTGCCCGGGTTATCGCAATCCTTGCTCGTGCTATCAAGAACGCCGACACCGGTATCTATGACAACAGGCGTCGTGATATTACTGCCGTCGAGATACAGGATATACAGCTTGGCATGACCGTCGCCCAAGGGGTCATTGTTATAGCCGTTACCAAACACGGCCGCCCACTTGCCGTTATTCATCTTGCCGATGCGTATGTCGCTGAAGGTATAACCCAGGTCCTTATCGGTAAATTCCCACAGCACCTTGCTGGCCGCGTTGGTTGCCAGCGCCGCCGGGTCAGTGACATCAATGGCAAACAGTCCCTTCCCGCCACCGCGGAGCGCACCGACAAGAATACTGCGCCACGCAGTGGTGCTACCCACATTGACATAGGCATCCTGAACGGTTGGCGACAGATCGACATAGTAGCGATGCACATAAGTCGGATCACTCAGGTAGTGAAGACCGTCACCGGGGTTACTCGAGAAAAGCGCCCCCGGGATATAGGCAAACACCTCTGTACCGGTTTCGTCCAGCGCGTGCAGCATGCCGTCATTGGCACCCACATAGGTCATGCCGGCGCGCGCCTTGTTGGCGATCGCAAAATCCGAGTACGGCGCGGACGGTTCAATACTGTCCGGATAAGGCGTCGCAGGCGGTCCGACGAAGAACGGACTGGAGTGAACGATGTCGCCGAGCGCACTGGCCCGCTGGCGCAACGACTTGCTGCTGAATACCTTGCCGTCGACGTCGGTCCCGGAAGCCGGGTAACGACAAGCATCCGAACTGGAGATCTCGCAACTGCGGTCGCCGCGGATATAGTTCAGCCGTGCCATGCCGCTGGCCTCGGTATCCAGGCTGCCACTGCTGTCAGTGCGCAAATCCGTCTTCTGGTCACTGGTCAGCGAGCCCCACTCAAAACTCACGCCGCTTGAGGTGCCACTATCGTAGGTAACCACCTGCCGCAACGCCGGCGTTCTGCTGTCAATATCATCTGACGCTTTCCAGGCCGTACCGCTGATGGTCGCCACACCGGTAGCCGCGTCGATGACGATATCCTTCGCCAGCAGGTCACCAGACCAGCGTGACGAGTTGAATGTCGCCTGGAAAACACGCGTGCCGGCCTGGAGGCTCGTCGAGTTGAAACTGACAGCTGCCGCCGTGCCGGTACGCGCCTGGATATCTGCAACGTACTGGCCAAGCGAATCGATAAGGCTCTGCGGATTTTTTGCACTGAGGAACTGGCCGCGACCATTGTATGCAGCGTGGCGCATATCGTCGATGGTCTCCGGCGCGTTGGCGCTCGGTGTAGGCCAGCCGGTGAAGCCCGGCTCGCCCGGCAATTCACTTTCCGTCATCGTACCATTGACACCAAAACCGACCGTATAGGTGACCATGTGCTGGGCGTCGTTTTCATCCACGCCGGCGATCGTCGGCACCTTGTTTGCCAGCGATGACAAGTCGGTTTCATAGTATTTCATGGCGACGTCAGCAAGGGTGTTGCTGACAGCGTCTGCATAGAGCCCTCCATCGAACGTGCTGGAGTTATCGCCATCCGCGTTGCCGGCCGCAGGATCCCCGCCATTCCACTGGCCGTCGGACATAAGAATGGTGAAGTTCTGCTGACACTCACCGCCATCAGAAGCCGACTGGATCGGCGTAGGTCCCCAGCTTGGCTGGGTACCCTGGTAGTATTT
>CAYSRA010000027.1:6987-27967 GCA_964433205.1 uncultured Thiohalobacter sp.
TCCCAGTTCATGCTCCCGGAGTCGTCGATCATGAAGAAGATATTTGGCTGAACGGCACCGCTCTGCAGGAACAGCGGGCTGGTTGCCAGCTTCCCCGGGGCTGCCATTGCGCCATACATCAGACCAAGCCCCATCAGCACAAGTATCGTATTCCCGATAATCGTAGTGTAGTGTCGTTTTGTCGTATTCATTACATAACCCTCGGAAGAAGCACTTTCCTGACCCGAAACGTGCGGTCAAACCTATATGAGCGGCATTCGGAAACTGCTCTGCAAAAGATAACGTGCGGTCGGTGCATTACCCTCACCCCAGCCAACTGCCGTTATCCGGAACGCGTACTGGCGGGCATCCTGCTTTTTCCCGCTGTAGTTGGTCAGCGGCGGACCCGCCCGCCCCAGATATTCAATAATAAAGCGGGGGCGCTGCGACAGGCCGGTCAGGCTGGTCACCTCCACCGCGCTGCCTGACGCCAGCCAGCTCGAATCGTCAAAGAAATCGAATGCGTCCGGGCGCTTGTAGGCCTTCACCCCGATGGCCGGCGCGCGCTCCGAATACATCCCGGCCACCGGCGTCGTTGCATTGAAGTTGGTAACAAGTTCGGCGACCCCGGTAACATTGGCAACCAGGTATGCCTCGCCGGCACGCAATGCCGCTTCGGCCGCCTGGAAGGCGATCTGGCGCTGGTTGTTGTTGTTGGCCATCCGTTCCTGCAACGTTGTGGAACTCATGGACGATACGCCGAGCATGGTCATCACCAGCAGTATCAGCAGACTGATGACAAGCACAGCGCCGCGCTGTGCGGCATTACTGCAACCCGCGCCGCGTTTATGATTCATGTAACGATTCATCGCTCTTCTCCTGCCCTTACCGCAATTATCCGCCCCGGTTGCGCAAACGCACCGTGGTGGTAAATGACTGGCTGTACATGCCACCGGGCACGTTCTGCACGGTATTCAGCACCAGCGTCATGCGCACGGCAGCCACCTGATTCCACTGGGCGGTGGTCATCTCGTCCGCGCGCAGATATCGTTCGACACCCGGCGTTCCGTTGGAATCGATACCGTAAAGGAATTGCAGATCCTGCACTCCCTCCACGAGCTCGTTGGTCTCTGTCGCACTTGCGCAGTTATTACTGTTCACAAACAACGAGGTTCCGACGCCGGACGTGCTGTTGCAGATTTCATAGGTTGCCGTGCCCACGCGCGAAGCACTCGCTACGGAGGCGGTGTCAGCGCCAAATATGTTCTGCAGGTCGCCGGTAGCATTTGACTGTCCTGTATTGGGGCCCGTTGTCGCGACTACACTACTGGCGTGCTCTATAATCCCGCCACTGGTGGCAGGGTCGTTGGTGATCATAAACACCGCTGCCGTTCCGCAATCCCCTACGACGAGCAGATCGAACTGCTTCAGAAAACCGTAGACAGCGCTTGTCGAGTCGAGCTCGATATTGGAGTTCGTAAGATCCATCTGCTTCGTTATACGTATCCCGCCGCCTGTTCCCGCCCTGCGAATACTGATGGTGTCACTGCCCCCCAGACCCATCCCGTCGGTGCCAAATATCGGCGCCGAGAAATCGTACGCAGAGCCTGCAACCTTGTTGGTCAGATCGTTCACTAACGGCCGAACCGGAGTGCCACTGTCCAGGCAACCGAGGTAACCTGCAGCACTGATATCCTCGCTCAGACGCCCCAGTGCGAAGCGGGCATTTTCCTGCAGACGCGAATTTCCTTCCTGGGACAGGAAGGTGTTCTTGGTACCGCCGAAAATCTGTATAACACCAGCCATCAGCAACAGACTGATAAGCATCGCCACCATTAACTCGATGAGCGACAAACCTGCCATGGAGTGGCTGAGACGTTTTCCCGCAATGGGCGATGTGGTCGTGTGCATTTTTTTAGTCATCATTACGGCCGTGTGGTGATTGACAAACAACGCAGGTCGGCCGGATTATCGGGGTTACAACCGGTCCCTGTCGCGCCGTTGCGCGCTTCGTCCCAGCGCACAGTGATGGTGAACACGCCCCCACCAAGATCGACGATCCCGCCCTGCCCGGCTGGCAGCGTTTGCAACAGCTCATTCCATTCAGCCATGTCATTCCCGACCATCTCGGCCGGTGTGCACGCGGCGGTCACGCAGCCCCCGCTTGCTGCAACCGCCGCCGCGCCGGGATAAGTGCTTACCAGCGAAACGTTGGCGCGCATACGGTCCGCCATATCACTCGCGATATAACCTGCGCGCGTCTGCATGGAGGCGTCGTTGTTGTTGCGCAGGCTTGTCGCCTGGAGACTCGCCAGCCCCAGGAGACCAATCGACAGAACGAGGACCGCCACCAGCACTTCGATGAGCGTGAATCCGCGGTACCGGCGTGGAACGGATGTGTGTATTTTGCTGTGATACATAACTCTCATCCCTGGTTATCAGCTGCACGCATACTGGCTGTTCAGACTGACACCGCCGGTCGCCATAATGCGCAACTCCCGGCCGATTTCACCGGTCCGGTCGTCGCACAGCGCCAGCCTGACATTTGGATTATTCACCGCGCCGGTTGCGTCGATCCTGAAATTGCTCACCGCTACGCTCGGCACCACGGTGACAGTACTCGGCAACGGCTCCACGATGCGCACGATCTCGTCGGCGCTGGGCGCGCCACTGTTGTCGCGGTCGACCCAGGCGATCCAGCCCAGGCTCCAGTCGGTCTCGCCGGTGCACGTTGCCGAATCGCTGCTTACACACAAGGTGGCATCACGCCCCTGCTTGATGGCCTCGCTGCGAACGATATTCAGCGATGAGCGGAAGGTATTGGTCGCTGCTGTCAAACGATTGTTCAAAATAAGATCCCGCATGCTGGGCACGCCGACCATGAGCAGAATGGCTGCAATGGCCAGCGTGACCATGAGTTCTATCAAGGTAAATCCGTGTTCTCTTTTCATGACCCTAACCTACGTCCATCCAGGCGCTGCCGTAAACCCGCTTCCGACCAGCGGGGCGAATTCCGCGACATACGGCAAAAAACCGGTTGTCGCGGGTATTTTTGACCCGGCAAACAGAAAAACGACACGACGGCCAGCGCCCCGATTCGAAGTGTGACCACGTTGGCAAAAAAGCTGTTTGTGAAGAACACGCATGAAAACACCGTGCGTGAGAGACTCCGGAGTACCCGGTATCGGCAGGGTCGGATCAGAATTTAGGGCAGAACGCCCGTTGCGTCACGTTGCAGGGCCGGCGTCGACCCGTAGTGCCTTCGGAACGGCGAAAGTAATGCTCTCCTCCCGACCGTCCAGTTCCGCCACACCAACGGCCCCCCATTCTTCCAGCCGCGCTATAACCTGCTGAACCAGCACTTCAGGGGCGGAGGCACCGGCTGTCACACCGATTCTGGCTGCGTCGTTCAGCCAGCTGCGCTCAATCTGGTCGGGACCATCGATCAGGTAGGCGGTGGTATTGCACTGCCCAGCCAACTCTCGCAGTCGGTTGGAATTGGAACTGTTGGGCGAGCCCACAACCAGCACGACATCGACTTTTTCGGCAAGCTGCCGCACTGCATCCTGACGGTTCTGGGTGGCGTAGCAGATATCATTCTTGCGCGGTCCCTCGATGTCCGGAAAGCGTGCGCGCAGCGCATTGATCACCTTCGCCGTATCATCCATCGACAAGGTGGTCTGGGTAACATAGCTGAGACGGGTCTCGTCGCGAACCACGAGTCTTTCAGCATCGTCCACGTCTTCCACCAGGTAGATATCGCCCCCGGCGGCGTGATCATACTGCCCCATGGTGCCCTCGACTTCCGGGTGCCCCTGGTGGCCAATCAGGATACACTCGCGCCCGTCGCGACTGTAACGCGCGACTTCCATGTGCACCTTGGTCACCAGCGGGCAGGTCGCATCGAATACCCGCAGACCACGCCGCCGCGCCTCGTCCTGGACCGCGCGCGACACGCCGTGCGCACTGAAAATCACTGTTTCCCCGTCCGGCACCTGGTCGAGTTCATCGACGAACACCGCCCCCCGCTCGCGCAGATTGCTGACCACGTAGCGGTTGTGCACCACCTCGTGGCGCACATAGATGGGCGCGCCAAACAATTCCAGCGCCCTTTCGACAATATCGATAGCACGGTCTACGCCGGCACAGAAACCGCGCGGATTGGCGAGTAATACCTGCATTGATTGACGGTCACTCCTCGTCGAGTGGCGGATACGCCACGTCGAGTATCTCGACTTCAAAAACAATTTCGCGACCGGCCAGCGGATGATTGAAGTCCACCCTGACCCGCTCGCCCTCGACCTCGAGGACTGCGCCGGGCAGCTCCTGACCCTGCTCGTCGGTAAAACCGATCACCTGCCCGGGCTCGGGGGCCAGGTGGTCGGGGAACGCGGCACGCTCCATCCATTGAATCGCTTCCTCGCGACGCTGGCCGAACGCCTGCCCTGGCATCAACGTCAGTGTCTGACGGGCGCCGGGGCGCAATCCATACAGCGCGAGTTCCAGCCCCGGGTCCAGCGTACCGTCGCCCATGACAAAAGTCAGCGGTTCTTCGCCAAAACTGCTGTCGACTTTCATGCCATCCGCAAAACGCAACGCATAATGCAGGGTAACGCGGCAGCCGCGATCGATCGACATGTCAGTGCGGCTCCTTTGCGTTAAACAGACTGTCCCAGATCAGTAATACAGCACCCACGGTAATGGCGGAATCGGCGACATTGAACGCGGGCCAGTAATAGTCACGGTAGTACACCTGGATAAAGTCGACCACATGGCCCAGCCACAACCGGTCGATGAGGTTGCCAACTGCACCGCCGAGCACCAGCGACAACGCCACGGCAAGCCGGACCTGACCGGGTTTCAGGCGTGTCAGCCAGACCGTCAGCACCACCGCCGCAATACCGGAGACAGCCACAAAAAACCAGCGCTGCCAGCCGGACGCGTCGCCGAGAAAACTGAACGCCGCACCCCGGTTGTACAACAGTGTCAGGTTGAACGACGGAAACACGGCCAGCGGCTCACCGTAGCTGAGCAGGTTGTCCGCCATAACCTTCGTCACCTGGTCGAGCACGACCACCAGCAACGCCAGCACCAGCCACTTTTTCACGTCGCTGCCCCGGCGTCAGGCAAAACGCCGCGGCTCCCCGGCGCCGTCGACGTTTTCAATGCACCGGCCGCACAGTTCGGGGTGCTCGCTGCTGGAGCCAACGTCCTCGCGGTGGTGCCAGCAACGTACGCACTTGGCGTGTTGCGAGGGACGCGCCAGAATACCGAGCGTCGCACCGTCCAGGTCCGCCGTGACAGCTTCCGGCGGCTGTTCACTCGAGGGATGAAGGCGCGCATAGGAGGTGATCAGCACGAAACGCAGTTCATCCTTCAGCCGCCCCAGCTTCTCCAGCCAGGCGTCGTCACAATACAGGTCCACCTCGGCGTCCAGCGACGAGCCGATATCGCCCGCAATACGTAATTTTTCCAGCTCCTTGCTGACCGCCTCGCGCACCCCAAGCACGTCCTGCCAGTAGTCCATACCAAAGCGCGCGGCCACTTTATCACCGGCGGGAAACATATCGGGCAACTCCGACCAGGTGGACAGCAGCACCGACTCACCGTGTTCGCCCGGCAGGTTACGCCAGATTTCTTCGGCGGTGAAACTCACGATTGGCGCCAGCCAGCGCGCCAGCGCCTCGACGATATGGTACATGGCGGTCTGTGCCGAACGACGCGCCACACTGTCGGCCTGCGTGGTGTACTGGCGATCCTTGATTACGTCGAGATAGAAACCGCCAAGGTCATTGGCGCAGAAGTTGTGCACCTTCTGATAGATGTGATGGAACTCGTAGGCCTCGTAGGCGCGGGTCACTTCATCCTGCAACTGCGCCGCGCGCGCCACCGCCCAGCGATCCAGCATCAGCATGTCGGCGGGCGCCAGCAGGTGCTGCGCAGGGTCGAAACCGTTGGTGTTGGCCAGCAGGAAGCGCGCCGTGTTGCGCATGCGCCGGTACGCATCTGCAGTGCGCTTGAGGATCTCGTCCGACACGTTCATTTCGTTGCGGTAGTCGGTGGCTACTACCCACAGGCGCAGGATATCCGCGCCGAGACTGTTCACGACCTTCTGCGGCGCCACCACGTTGCCCTTCGACTTGGACATCTTCTGCCCCTTGGCATCGACGGTGAAACCATGGGTCAGCACCTGCCGGTAGGGCGGCTTGTCGCGCATCGCCACCGAAGTCAGCAACGACGACTGGAACCAGCCACGGTGCTGGTCCGAACCTTCCAGATACAGGTCCGCCGGGAAACCGAGTTCGGGGCGACGCTCCAGCACACACTGGTGGCTGGTGCCGGAATCGAACCAGACGTCCAGCGTATCGGTCACCTTGTCGTAGTTCGCCGCATCCTCGCCGAGCAGTTCGGCGGGATCCATTTCAAACCAGGCGTCGACGCCGTGGCGTTCGATGCGCAGCGCAACCTCCTCGATCAGGCGCGCCGTATCGGGGTGCAGTTCGCCACTCTGCCGGTCGACGAACAGGGCAATCGGCACGCCCCAGGTGCGCTGCCGGGAAATGCACCAGTCCGGGCGGCCCCTGACCATACCCTCGATGCGCGCCTGCCCCCAGTCCGGCATCCACTCGACGTCCTGGATGGCTTTCAGCGCCGCTTCGCGCAGGCCGTTCTGTTCCATACTGATGAACCACTGCGGCGTGGCGCGGAAAATAATCGGTGTCTTGTGCCGCCAGCAGTGCGGGTAACTGTGCCGCAGGGCTTCCATGTGTACCAGCGCACCCTTTGCTTTCAGCACCTCGATGACGTCGTCGTTGGCGGCAAATACGTGTTTGCCGGCGAACAGTTCGGTGTCGTCCAGGAACACGCCGTTGGCGCCCACCGGATTATCGACTGCGATGCCGTAACGCTGTCCGACGATGTAGTCGTCCTGGCCGTGGCCGGGTGCGGTGTGCACCGCGCCGGTCCCCGCATCGGTCGTGACATGTTCCCCGAGAATGACCGGCACTTCGCGGTCGTAGAACGGGTGGCCGAGTTTCAGGTGTTCGAGATCCGAACCCTTGCAGTAGGCGACGACCTGGTACTGATCGCAACCGTAGCGCAGCATGGCGTCTTTCAACAATGCCTCGGCAAACAACAGGCGTTCGCTGCCGCGACCGAGATCCGCCTGCACCAGTGCGTAATCGAGTTCCGGGTTGAGCGACACGGCGCGGTTGGCCGGCAGCGTCCAGGGCGTGGTGGTCCAGATCACCACCGACACCGGCCCTTCACCCTTGTGCCCGTGGGGGTGGTGACAACGCGCCAGCAGCGCTTCCTCGTCCAGCACCGCAAAGCGCACATCGATAGCCGGCGACGTCTTGTCCTCGTACTCCACTTCAGCCTCGGCCAGTGCGGAACCGCAATCGGTACACCAGTGCACCGGCTTGTAACCCTGGGTCAGGTGCCCCCGCTCGATAATACGACCGAGCGCGCGGACGATGTCCGCCTCGAAGCTGTAGTCCATCGTGAGATAAGGCTTTTCCCAGTCGCCGATCACACCCAGACGGATGAAATCCCTGCGCTGGCCGTCGACCTGTTTGCGCGCGTACTCGCGGCATTTGGCGCGGAACGTCGCTGCGTCGACCTTGCGCCCGACCTTGCCGACCTTCTTTTCGACATTGAGCTCGATGGGTAGCCCGTGGCAGTCCCAGCCCGGCACATAGGGCGCGTCGAAACCACTCAGGGTTTTGCTCTTGACGATAATATCCTTGAGGATCTTGTTGACGGCGTGGCCGATGTGGATATCGCCATTGGCGTAGGGCGGACCATCGTGCAGCACGAACCTCGGCCGCTCCTCCCCCTGCTTGCGCAGGCTCGCGTAGAGGTCGATGCCATCCCAGTATTTCAGCATCTCCGGCTCCCGGTTGGCGAGATTCGCCTTCATGGGGAACGCCGTTTTGGGTAAATTAAGGGTATCTTTGTAGTTGCTCACTCGTGCGCTCACTCGCTGAAAAACTGTCGCGCCTGTTCGGCGTCCCGCTGTATCTGCTGCTTCAGGGCCTCGAACGATGCAAATTTCTTTTCATCGCGAAGCTTCCTGCAAAACTCGATATCCACGTAACGCCCGTAGATATCCCGGTCGAAATCGAACAGGTGCGTTTCCAGCACCGTTTCCTGGCCACACACCGTGGGCCGCGTGCCGAGGTTGGCGACACCGGTCACCGGGCTGTCGCCAAGACCGTGCGCACGCACCGCGAACACGCCGCGTAGCGGTGATGCCGCGCGGTGCAGCCGCACGTTGGCGGTCGGGAAACCGATACTGCGACCACGCTGCTGACCCGGCGCCACCCGGCCGCAGATCTGGTACGGCCGCCCCAGCAACCGTTCGGCGAGCGCCAGATCACCGGTCGCCAGCGCTTCGCGGATGCGCGTGCTGCTGACCCGTTCATCGTCGTCAGCCAGGGTGTGGGTACTGACCACTTCAAAACCGTGCTGCTGACCGGCCGCCTGCAGAAAGGCAAAGTCACCGTTGCGGCCCTTGCCGAAACGAAAATCGTCGCCAATCACCAGGTGCCGTACGTCCAGCCCGTCGACCAGGATGTCCTGCACGAACGCGGCTGCGTCACGCTCCGCCAAGCGGCGGTCGAAACGCAGACAGACTACCCGATCGACGCCCAGTTCACGAAACAGGGTCAGCTTGTCGCGCAGCCGTTGCAGGCGTGGCGGTGCCCTGTCGGGCGCAAAATATTCCTGCGGCGTGGGCTCGAACACCATCACCGTCGCCGGCAGCTGCAACTCGGCCGCGCGCGCCTGAAGCTGCGCCAGCACCGCCTGGTGCCCGCGATGCACGCCATCGAAATTGCCGATGGTCAGTGCGCAGCCGCGTGACGCCGCGGGCAGATTGTGAAGACCCCGTATCAGTTGCATCAGTTTACAGAAAACGTCGGATTATAATGATGGAAACGCCCGTGTCATGGATTGTCGCCGGTTTTGTCCGCCGGCGAGCGGAACGTGGACAGGCTGACGCCGGCCAGGCGTAACACCAGCAGGTAACTGACCACCCCGGCGGTAACCCACATCGCGAGCTGCGTCACCCGCCCCATGGTGTCCAGACTCGCCCACTGGCTCTTGTCCGGGATGCCAATCGCGACCACCGCCGCCATCGCCGCAACCGCCAGCAATATCTGCCCGAGCAGCCGCAGCCAGCCCGGCCTCGGCCGGTAGGTTCCGCTACGGCGCAACGCGCGGAACAGCAGCGCGGCATTCAGGTAGGCCGCCAGCGCCGTCGCCAGCGCCAGCCCGGCGTGCGCGCCGGGAATGTCGAGCATCACCATCGGCACTACAAATAACACATTCATCACCATGTTGGCGACCATCGCCCGCACCGCAATCTTCACCGGGGTCACCGTGTCCTGGCGGGAGTAGAAGGCGGGCGCCAGCACCTTGGTGAGCATGAACCCGGGTAACCCGACGCCATAGGCGAGCAACGCCAGCGTGGCCATATCCACGTCGTTGCCGGAAAAGTCACCGTACTCGAACAGCGTCGACAAGGCCGGGCGGGACAGCAGCAGCAGGCCAACCATGGCCGGTACACCGATCAACATCACCCAGCGCAGCCCGGCATCGAGAATCCGTGAAAACTCCCCATCGGAGCCGCTGGCGTGCGCGCGCGACAGCACCGGCAGAATCACCGTGGCCAGTGCAATGCCGAAAATACCCAGCGGAAACTCCACCAGCCGATCGGCGAAGTACAGCCAGCTGACGCTGCCGGTTATCAGAAATGACGCCAGCAGGGTGTCGAACAGCAGGTTGATCTGCGACACCGACGAACCGATGATGCCCGGCACCATCAGCTTGAGGATTTTCCTTACTCCGGGATCACCGACCCCCCAGCGCGGTCGCGGCAGCAAACGGATTCGCGCCAGCGACGGCAACAGAAATGCCAGTTGTACGAAACCCGCCACCAACACCCCCCACGCCACGCCGATCATGGGTTCCTCCATCTGCGGCGACACCAGCAGGGCGAAAGCGATCAGCACGACATTCAGCCATACCGGCGTAAACGCGGCCGTCGCGAACTTTCCATAGCTGTTCAAAATACCGGCGGCGAACGCCACCAGCGCCATAAACAGCAGGTACGGGAAGGTGAACCGCAGCATGTAGGCAGTCAGGTCGAACTTCAGCGGGTCGGCCCAGAACCCCGGCGCAAACAGCAGCACCAGTGCCGGGCTGGCCAGCACCCCGACCAGCACCAGCAGACCCAGCATTCCCACCAGCGTGCCAGCCACGTAGTCGGCCAGCGCCTGCACCTCACCGTGCTCCCGCTGCGTCCGGTATTCCGATAAAACAGGTACAAACGCCTGCGAAAATGCCCCCTCTGCGAACAAACGGCGGGTAAAGTTCGGGATCTTGAACGCTACGAAAAAGGCATCCATACCCGCACCGACACCGAAGCGCGCCAGCACCATGTCGCGCACCAGGCCAAGCACCCGGGAAATCAGCGTCATGGCGCCCACCACGGCCGTGCTGCGGAACATCTTCCCGCTCATAAAGCCCCGCCAGGAACGGCAAAATCGTTGACAAATCGAGCGGATTTCCGCATAGTGCCCGGCTCTTCGGAACCAGGAACAGGAGAAAGATTTTGGCAAATTCGGCCCAAGCCCGTAAACGCGCCCGTCAGGCGGAAAACCGCCGCAAGCGCAATGCAAGCCAGCGCTCCATGCTGCGCACCTACATCAAGAACGTCATCAAGGCCGTTGCCGCCGGTGACGCGGAAGCCGCCCAGGCCGCCTACCAGAAGGCTGTGCCGGTCATCGACAAGTCTGTCGGGAAAGGCCTCATTCACAAGAACAAGGCGGCTCGCCACAAGAGTCGTCTTGGTCAGCACGTCCGCGCGCTGCAAAGCTGATTGCGGAGTGTTCCCTGGTTCCGAAAGCCGGTCTCTGACCGGCTTTTTTAATGCCCGTCGCGGAGTCAAAGCAGCACCAGGTTGTCCCGGTGGATCAACTCGGGCTCGTCCACATAGCCCAGCAGCCGCTCGATCTGCTCGCTGGGATACCCCATGATGCGGCGCGCTTCCTCGGCATTGTAATTCACCAGTCCGCGCGCCACCGGCTGACCGTCGGCATCGACACAACTCACCAGTTCGCCGCGCTGGAAATCCCCCTCCACGGCCGACACACCGACTGCCAGCAGGCTGGAACCGGACTTGCGCAATACCCGCACCGCGCCGGCATCCAGCGTCAGCGAGCCCTTTGACTGCAGCTGCCCCGCCAGCCACTGCTTGCGCGACGCCAGTCGACTGCTGGCGGGGCGTACCCGCGTACCCAGTTGCGCGCCCTCGGCCATTCGCTCCAGCACGCGCTGCTCGCGTCCCGAAGCGATCCAGGTCGCTGCACCGGAGCGCGCCGCCAGTTCGGCGGCCGCCACCTTGGTCGCCATACCACCACGGCCCAGACCGCTGCTGCTGCCGCTTCCGGCCGCGGCCTTCAGCGTCACATCACCCGCCTCCGCCTCGCGGATCAGCTTTGCCTGCGGATTCTGCGACGGGTCGCTGTCGTACACCCCGGCCTTGTCGGTAAGAATGACCAGCAGGTCCGCCTCGACAAGATTCGCCACCAGCGCCGCCAGCGTGTCGTTATCGCCGAAGCGCAATTCGTCGCAGGCAACCGTGTCATTCTCGTTGACGACCGGCACCGTGCCCAGCTCCAGCAGTTTGCGCAGCGTGCTGCGGGCGTTCAGGTAACGGGTGCGATTCACCAGGTCATCGTGGGTCAACAGGACTTGCGCGGTGTGCAGGCCATGCAACTGGAAGTGTGACTCCCACGCCTGCACCAGCCCCATCTGGCCGACGGCCGCCGCCGCCTGCAGGGCCACCAGCTGGTGCGGACGCTGCGACCAGCCGAGGCGGTTCATGCCCTCCGCCACCGCACCGGACGACACCAGCACCAGTTCGATACCCTGCCCGCGCAACGCGTTCATCTGCGCCGCCCAGCCGGCAATTGCCTCGCGATCGAGCCCGGCGCCATCGTTGGTCAGCAGCGCGCTGCCGATCTTTACCACCCAGCATCGCCCGCGGTTTACCTTGGGCCGCGCCGCGCCCGCCTTGTGTCGACCCCCGTCACTCATCGTTTTCTGTTGTTTCCGTTTCCGGCGCGGCTGCCTGCCGGCGCTGCTCGATAACGTCCATAATGGCGTAGACCAGCTCACGCGTGCCCAGCTTCGCCAGCGCGGATATCTCGAACACCGGCCCCTGCCATTCCAGTCGCTCGACCACGTCCCGACACAACGTCTCTCGCTCGTCCTCCGGCACCATGTCGATCTTGTTCAGCACCAGCCAGCGTTCGCGGCCACCCAGTTCGGCACTGAATTTCTCGAGTTCATGCGCGATCGCCTTCACGTCCTCGACCGGATCGCTACCGTCCGGCGGTACCATGTCCACCAGGTGCAGCAACAGACCGGTGCGCGACAGGTGTTTGAGGAACTGCACCCCCAGACCGGCACCTTCCGCAGCGCCCTCGATCAGGCCCGGAATGTCGGCGACCACGAAGCTGCGGTGCGCTTCCACGCGCACCACGCCGAGGTTCGGGTAGAGGGTGGTAAAGGGATAGTCGGCGACCTTGGGACGCGCGGCCGAAATGGCGCGGATCAGCGTCGACTTGCCGGCATTGGGTTTACCCAGCAACCCCACGTCGGCAAGCAGTTTCAGTTCCAGACGCAGCGAACGGTGTTCCCCCGGCGTACCGGGTTTGGACTGGCGCGGCGCCCGGTTGGTGGAACTCTTGTAACGCACGTTGCCCAGGCCGTGGAAACCGCCGCGCGCCACCAGCAGGCGCTGACCATCCTCGACCAGGTCGCCCATCAATTCACCGGTGTCCTCTTCATACACCAGCGTACCGACCGGCACGCGGATGACGCAGTCGTCACCAGCCTTGCCGGTACAGTTGCGACCGCGCCCGTTCTCGCCACGCTGTGCCTGGAAACGCCGCTCGTAACGGAAATCGGCCAGCGTGTTCAGGCCACTGTCGGCGACCATCCACACGCTGCCGCCGTCGCCACCGTCACCACCGTCCGGTCCGCCGAAGGGGATGTACTTCTCACGGCGAAAACTGACCGCGCCGTTACCGCCGTCGCCGGCCTTCACATCGATTGTGGCTTCATCTACAAATTTCATAACGTTATATATACCAGCTAACGGCAACCGCGCACAAAAAAGCCCCGTACCAGGACGGGGCTTTTCGACGAGACCGGGTATGACCGATCAGGACGGAACCACGTCCACAAACTTGCGGCTCTTCGGGCCACGGGTCACAAACTTCACCGCGCCGTCCACCTTGGCGAACAGCGTGTGGTCACGACCGCAGCCAACGTTCACACCGGGGTGAAAATGCGTGCCCCGCTGACGCACCAGGATGTTCCCTGCCGCTACGCTCTCACCACCGTAGCGTTTCACGCCAAGGCGTTTGGATTCCGAATCGCGTCCGTTACGCGTACTACCACCGGCTTTTTTATGTGCCATTTTGCGCTTACCTCAAACTCAGGCAGAAATGCCCGTGATTTCCAGTTCAGTATAGGCCTGACGATGACCCTGTCGTTTCATGTGATGCTTGCGACGGTGGAACTTGATGATCTCCACCTTGGCACCGCGACCATGCGCCTTGACCTGTGCGGTCACCTTGCCGCTTTCAAGTACCGGTGCGCCGATCTTGATATCGTCACCGTCGACGACCATCAACACCTGATCGATTTCCACAGAGTCGCCTTCAGCAACGTCAAGTTTCTCCACACGGAGCTTGTCGCCCTGGCTTACACGGTACTGTTTACCGCCAGTCATAATTACCGCATACATTGCTGAATCTCCAAATCGCAGCGTCCGAAAGAGGCGCAATTCTACGGATTCCGGTGGTTTGCGTCAAACCAATCTGTTTCTGGTACCATGCGCGCCTGCCGGTTAGACTTGGCGGTAGACTGTTAGCCAACAACCACCCCAACCGTAGTGCGCGCGCCATGCAGGAAGTTCTTGAAAATCAAAGTATTTATATGGATATCGAGGATATCCGCAAACTGGTGCACAACGATATCGGCGCCGTCAACACGCTGATTCTGAAACGCCTGCATTCCGACATTGCGCTGATCAACGAGCTGGGCCGCTATATTATCAACAGTGGTGGCAAGCGATTGCGGCCATTGCTGGTGCTGTTGTCCGCCCGAGCCTGCGGCTACCAGGGCCGGAGCCACACCGAACTGGCCGCCGTCATCGAGTTCATTCATACCGCCACGCTGCTGCACGACGACGTGGTAGATGCCTCCGACCTGCGTCGCGGCAACGAAACCGCCAACGCCATCTGGGGCAACGAGGCCGCGGTGCTGGTAGGCGATTTCCTCTATTCGCGCGCCTTTGAAATGATGGTCGGCGTGGGCAGCATGAAAGTGATGGACATTCTCTCCACCACCACCAACATCATCGCCGAAGGCGAGGTGCTGCAACTGCTCAACTGCCACGACCCGGACACCACCGAGGAACGCTACCGCGACGTCATCCGCTACAAGACCGCCAAGCTGTTCGAGGCCTCGTCACGGCTCGGTGCGGTACTCGGCGAACAGCCCCCCGCCATCGAACAGGCCATGGCTCGCTACGGCATGCACCTTGGCACTGCATTCCAGTTGATCGATGACGCGCTGGACTACGGCGCCTCCAACCAGGATATCGGCAAGAACGTCGGTGACGACCTGGCCGAGGGCAAGCCCACGCTGCCGCTGATCCACGCCATGAAACACGGCACACCAACGCAGTCCCGGGCCATCCGCCACGCCATCGAGAACGGCGGTCTGGAACAGCTCGAAACCGTTATGGATGCCATTGAATCGACGCAGGCCATCGCGTACACTGCGCAATCCGCGCAACAGGAGGCGGACCTGGCCATCGAGGCGCTGGCGGAAATCCCGGCCAGCCCCTACAAAGAGGCCTTGTACGGACTCGCCGAATTTTCGGTGAACCGGAGTTACTAAATCGGGGCGTAGCGCAGCCTGGTAGCGCACTTCGTTCGGGACGAAGGGGTCGGAGGTTCAAATCCTCTCGCCCCGACCAATTCTGGTCGGATACAGACCTTACACAACCATTCCCGCATTTCCGGCAGACACCCGTCTGCCTGACCGGCCCGGAACATCATTCCGCGCCGGCCACAATACCTTCGCAAGCTGCAGCATCCAGTAACACGTCGACGCCCGCCGCACACGTCAGCCGCGCCACAGGAAGATCCGCGCCATCTCGCCACCGATGCACTGCATCACGCTTGGACGCACCCGTGACCAGCACGTACAGCGCGCGTGTATCGCAGAGCGCGGGAAGGTTCAAACTGACCCGTTCCGGTGGCGGCTTGGGCGCATCGAACACCGGTACCACATAGCGGTCACCCGGGTGCTCGTGACCGGGGAACAGGCTTGCCGTGTGCCCGTCCTCTCCGATACCCAGCAACACCAGATCGAACGGCACCTCGGCTTCGACGAGCGGCTCATAGATTTCAGCGGCACGCCGCGGCCCGAGTTCGGCGGGGATGGGGAAAATCTGCGTGGAGGGAACTGGCACATGATCCAGCCAGGCCCGCGCCGCCATCACGCTGTTTCGCTCAGGATGATCCACAGGCAGACAACGCTCATCGCCGAACCAGACACGCCAGCGCGACCAGTCGGCATCACAATCCCTCAAGCGGCGGTAGACGCGTTCCGGCGTGGTGCCACCAGCCAGCACAATACTGAAACGACCGCGCTCATCGATCGCACGCTGCGACGCATCGAGTATCCGCGCCACGGCTTCGCCGGCAACCGCATCGGCATCGGGGAAACGATGCCAGCGGGTGGCAACCGGAACACTCCCGAAAGTACGTTCCACCAACATCACCTGTCGAATGACCACGGTCGCCGGCATTGTACCCGCAACCCCCCGCCCTTGACGAACACTCCTCTCATTCCAATGTAAAAATCAAAAAGGGAAAAAGGGGGAAAAAGGGGACGGAGGGATTAAAATTTAATCCCTCCGTCCCCTTTTTCTTTTTCCCCGTCCCCTTTTTCCGGTCAGACACCCTCTCCGGAGAACACCAGGTTCAGGTACACGGCCCGGCCCTGGGTCTTGTAACCCCTGACCGTTTCATAGTCCTTGTCAAAAGCATTTTCGAGACGACCGCGGACGGTCAGGTTGCGGTTGATGGTTTTGCTGGCGTTCAGGTCCCAGACAACATAGCTGTCGAGTTCGCCTCCGAAATCATCGCGTTTGCTGGATGCCAATACACGCGCGCCCAGCTGGTAGGCACCGAGCCGGTAGTTTACCGTGGCGGTGGCCGTCTTCCTGGCGCGCCGCAACAACTGGTCACCGGTGGTGCGATCCTCGGGATCCTGCCAGGTTCCGGAAACGTAACCGGACCAGTCACCAAACGCATAGCGGTAATCGAGTTCGACACCGGTTGTACGCGTGCGGTCGATATTCTCCAGCACGTTGTTGACGAAGTCATAGGTCACCAGGTCGTCGATGTCGTTGCGGAATGCCGTGATACCCAGGTGGTTGCCCGCGCTGATCTGGAACTTGACGCCGACTTCATAGTTCTCCGACTTCTCGGGATCGAGATCCGGGTTGCCGGCGAAACCGAACAGGTCGAACAGGGTCGGCGCCTTGTAGCCGGTACCCGCGCTGGCGTAGATACTGGCGCGATCATTGAAGCGGTAACCCAACGTTGCGTTCCAGGTCGTTTCGTCGTCGAAATACTCGTCATCGGTGTAGCGCGCCGCGAACACCGCGCTCAAATCACCGATCGTGATCTGGTCCTGGGCGAACACGGCGGCAACATTGCGGTCTTCGTTGAGCGGAGTTCCAAAGCTTACCGAGTTGACGTTCTCATTCGACGCATAGGCGCCCAGCGTCAGCAACTGGGTTTCGCCAAGCTCGATATTGTTCTGCCAGTCAGCGGCCCAGCGTTCGGTCTCGGCCACGTCGGACGACTGGTTCTGGTCGATGCGGTCCTCGACGAGACTGAGTTTCAGACTGCTGTTCCAGTTTGCGGCCGGTTTCGCAGACAGGGTGAGCGCGCTGATACGATTGCTGTAGTCCTGGTCGATCGGTGTCAGGAAAAAGTCGTAGTACTCGGTCTTGCCCTGCGCCGCCCAGACATTGAACGCCACGTCGACGGCTCCCAGATCTGCACCAACCTCGGCCGTGAACGTCTTGTTGTTGTAGCCACGATCTCCGGTCTGGCTGGTCAGCGTCTGGAACCCGTCGGTACCCTGGAAGGACAGACCGAAGCTACTGCGGAACCTGCCTTTACTGCCCGCCACGTGGGCATCGCCGCGTACCGTGTTGTTGGTACCGATGCCGAAGCTGCCGCCCTGACTGACGCCGGCAGTCGGCTTGCGGGTGAATATCTGGATGACACCACCGATGGCTTCGGACCCATACAGGCTGGAACGCGGTCCGCGCACGATCTCGATACGCTCGATCAGGTGCGGATCGATGTTCTGCCAGGCCGCCGCACCGTCGGTGGCGTTGTTCACCTTCACGCCATCGATCAGCAACAGCGTGTGATTGCTCTCGGAACCGCGCAGGAACAGCGAGGTCTGCTGTCCCGGACCGCCGGTACGCGCAATATCGACACCGGCGAAGAAGCGCAGCAACTCGGCTACGTCGTTGGCCTGGGCGCGCTCGATCTCGTCACGACGGATGACCTGCACCGAGGCCAGCGACTCGTCGGCGGTCTGCGCGGTACGGGTCGCCGTCACCACCACCGTGTCATCGGTGACGGCACCCCCGGCCTGAGCCTGGGACACGGGAAACAGGATTGCCAGCATCAGCGCGGATGCGGTACGTGACAGCGGAAACGAAGCGGTTTGATCGATACAGGACATGGCGTTCTCCGAATTGGCGTTGCACCACCCGTGCAACTGAAATGAGTCGAACGCGCAGGGTCGATCCGGAATCGGGGACATGACGAAACAGCCAGATACACCGACACCTTGCTCGCCCCACGCGGCAGGTTGTCTCGATCAGGCCGGTCTCCGGGCTTGTGAGCGGCGATTGCCGACAGGTTGCCTTCCCGCGCGTCCTGCGCAGTGGCGTCTGAACCTGTCTGTACTCACTTACCGTTGCGGGGGCAGCGCCGGCCTTGCTGAAAACAGCGCACCGGCTTCCCGTTTCACTCTCGCGCAGACCACGCGAAAAGCACCTGACGAACGGCGCGGGACTTTAAGGCAGGGACTGGCGGCAGTCAATGACTGTTTCGCCGACGGACAAAAATAAACCCCGGCCCGCCGAACGGCAAACCGGGGTTATGGATCGGGGGAGACTAGCGATCGTACTCGGGTGTTGCCGAGATGTGATGGATGCTGAGGTCGGCGCCTTCGTACTCCTGCTCCTGATCGAGTCGCAGACCGACTACCGCCTTGATTGCGCCGTAGACGACAAAACCGCCAACCAGTGCAACCGCGATCCCCATCAGGGTACCGACAAGCTGGGCGGAAAAGGTCACGCCACCCAGACCACCCAGTGCGGTGCTGCCGAATATGCCACAGGCGATCCCGCCCCAGGCACCACACAGGCCGTGCAACGGCCACACGCCGAGCACGTCATCGATCTTCCAGCGGTTCTGGGTCAGCGTGAACAGCCAGACGAACATGGCGCCCGCAATCAGACCGGTGACCAGCGCCCCGAGCGGGTGCATCACGTCCGAGCCGGCACAGATCGCCACCAGACCGGCGAGCGGCCCGTTGTGGACAAAACCCGGATCGTTCTTGCCGGCGAACAGCGCGGCCAGAATACCGCCCACCATCGCCATCAGCGAGTTGGCCGCAACCAGGCCGCTGACCGCATCGATAGTCTGCGCCGACATCACGTTGAATCCGAACCAACCGACCGACAGAATCCACGCACCGAGCGCCAGGAACGGGATGCTCGACGGCGGGTGCGCCGTCATCTGACCTTCCTTGTTGTAACGCCCGTGCCGTGCACCCAGCAACAACACCGCCGCCAGCGCGATCCAGCCCCCCATGGCATGCACGACCACCGAACCGGCAAAATCGTGGAACTGTGCCCCGAAACTGGCTTCGATCCAGTCCTGGACACCGTAGTTACCGTTCCAGACAATGCCCTCAAAGAAGGGGTAAACCGCCGCAACCAATATAAAGGTAGCGAGCAGTTGCGGGTTGAAACGCGCCCGCTCCGCGATACCGCCGGAAATAATAGCGGGGATAGCAGCGGCGAACGTCAAGAGAAAGAAGAACTTCACCAGTTCGTAACCGTGTTTCTCGGACAGCACATCGGCGCCGGAGAAGAAATCCACGCCGTAGGCCACACTGTATCCAATAAAGAAGTAGGCAATAGTCGACATGGCAAAATCCGTAATGATCTTCACCAGTGCATTGACCTGGTTCTTGGAGCGAACCGTACCGACCTCAAGAAAAGCGAAGCCCGCATGCATCGCCAGCACCATAATGGCGCCGAGCAGAATGAATAGTACGTCGCTGCCCGCTTGATAATCTTCCATTATCGACTCTCCACCGTTCAGTTGTTGTGCAATTCAGGTTGTCGCAAGATGGAATACCTTAATGATTTTCAACGTATTATCAATCTATCTTCGGGAAGACCCGGATTTGCGCACTAATTTCAGGCGCCTACCGACAGTTTGCGCACCAGATCCAATCTATTCAGAGACAAGGAAATCGCCCGATTTTGGCGCACCATTTATCAGTACGCCTTAATAGCGTGCCATTTGGGCCGGGCACGGCGCCACGTGTCAACCACTGGCCAGGTCGCGTTTGGCCTGCTGCCAGAACGCTTCCAGTTCCTCAAGCGAGCAGTCCTGAAGATTCCGCCCCGCCGCTCTGGCCAGCGCTTCCACAACACGAAACCGTTGCTCGAACTTGCTGCTCGCCGAGCGCAATACCTGCTCTGCATCAGCGTCGAGGAAACGCGCCAGGTTCACACAACTGAACAGGATGTCACCGAGTTCCTCACGCTGACGGTCGCGGCTCTCGCGCGCGGCAATAGCTTCGCGCAGCTCGGCAACTTCTTCTTCGAGCTTGGCCAGCACGTCGTCGAGTTCATCCCAGTCGAAACCGGTTCGCGCCGCACGGCGCTGGATTTTCTGGGCACGCACCAGCGCCGGCAACGCCAGCGGGATACCGGCCAGCGCGCTGGTATCGGCGATATCGCCGCGGGTCGAGCGCTCTTCGGCCTTGTGCCGCTCCCAGGCCTCGGTCTGCGCCTCGGCATCCGCCACGCTTTCCTCTCCGAACACGTGCGGGTGACGCCGAATCATCTTGGTATTGATGGCGTCGACCACGGCGGCAAAGTCGAACCAGCTCCGCTCGCTCGCCATCTGCGCATGGAACACCACCTGGAACAACAGGTCACCGAGTTCGTCGCGGATATCGTCGCGATGCCCGCGCTCGATGGCTTCCGCCACCTCCCAGGCTTCTTCCAGGGTGTAAGGCGCGATGCTGGCGAAGTCCTGTTCGAGATCCCACGGGCAGCCGCCCTCCGGGTCACGCAGGCGCGCCATGATGTCGAGCAGGCCGGCAATGTCGCCGATGTCACTGGCTGGTTTTCGATTCATTGGCTTGTCCTGTCAAACGATGTCGCCAATATCCGGGGTTCCGGGCACGGGATCAAGAGCGGGTGTTCAATCGAGTCTGACCCCATTGAAATAAAAAAGGCCGGACGCAAGAGATGCAATCCGGCCTTTGCGAGGGTGGGGGGAACGCGGGTCAGGCGACTTCGCGATCCCCGCCGTTGTCGTCGCGGTGGTAACCGACGACCACCTCGACTTCTTCCTTCGAACCGAGGATTACCGGCACACGCTGGTGCAGACCCTGCGGCTTCACTTCCATGATGCGCTGCTGGCCGGTGTGGCTGGCGCCTCCGGCCTGCCCGATGATACAACTCCTCGGATTGGCCTCGTACATCAGGCTCAGCTTGCCGTACGCCAGGCCCGGACGGCAGTCCGGACGATAGACCACATGTCCACCACGCACGACAATGCCGGCG
>CAYSRA010000028.1:0-13550 GCA_964433205.1 uncultured Thiohalobacter sp.
GGCCCAAGGTGCTCAATAGCATGACTAAGTGAGTCTTTCGCGTTTTCTACCAAGTTAAACTTGTGCATAAAGGTAAGTTTCTGGTTTGCCTGGTATCTGTGGAAAGTTGCCGTGTTATAACACGTGCATTTTCCTTATATCCCGCACGCCTCTGCTCAGCGCCCCCTTTAATACCCACTAAAACTACGCCTGTATTTATTTTATATCAAGCAGTTGGAAACACTGACACACGGCCTTCCGCCATAGCCGGGCATGTGGAAATGACGCGATTTGCGGTACATCCCGCACACACCCCGAATTTGACGATCAACTAATCCACCGCCGCCCAGATATACCAACTCGCCACCGTCCGGTAAGGCCGCCACGCTTCGGCCAGTTCAAGGTAGGCTTCATGCACCACATCCTCATCCAGCCCCCAATGCATCCGCATGGATTTCCGCAACGCAAGATCACCCACCGGCAGCACATCCATCCTGCCCAGCGAAAACATCAACAACATTTCGGCGGTCCACTGCCCGATACCGGGAAGATCCATCAGCATTTCCGCCACGCGTTCATCGTCCAGCGTATCGAGACAATGCAGGTCCAGTTCCTGCTGGCGCACCCGGCGCGCAATTTCGCGGACGTAACGAATCTTCGCCCCGCTCAGGCCGCAACGCCGCAAGGTGGTTTCGCGTACGCGGTAAAAGTGTTCGGGATGAAACACCTCAGTGCGAAAATGTTTGAGCAGCTTGCCTTCGATGCTGCGCGCGGCCTTGACGGAGAGTTGCTGGTTGACGATGGCCCACACCAGGGTGTGGAAGCGCGGGTGCGGGTCGCGCTCCAGGGTGCAGGGGCCGTGCTGTTCGATCATCCGGGCGAGGACCGGGTCGGTTCCGGCCAGGTAGCGTTCGGCCCGGCGCAGTACTTTCTTCATGACCCGCCCAGGCCCACGGACAGAACCCCGTAGGTGACGATGGCCATGCCGGCGGCGGCGATGGCGGCCTGGCGCTTCCAGCCGAACAGCAACAGGATCACCACCACGGTCCAGCCCATGAGTAGCGGCCAGTACTGGACGTCGCCGCTCATGCGCCCTGCCCGCCCTGTTTGAGCAGTTCGATGAGGTCGTCCTCGGACAATACCGGTACGCCGAGTTTTTCCGCTTTGGCCAGTTTGGAACCGGGGCTTTCACCGGCAATAACCGCAGTGGTTTTTGCGGACACGCTGCCGGACACCTTGGCGCCCAGTGCCTGCAGTTTCTCCTTCGCCTCATTGCGGGTCATGCCGGAGAGCGTGCCGGTCAGCACATAGGTCTTGCCTTTCAACGGCTGTGCGGCGGGGACATCCTGCGGCGGCCAGGTGATACCGGCTTTCAGCAGCTTGTCGATGACGTCACGGTTGTGCCGCTGCTTGAAGAACCGCACGATGTGTTCGGCGACCACCGGGCCGATATCCGGGATGGCTTCCAGTTCTTCCTGCGTGGCTTTGGCGAGCCGTTCGATGTCGGCGCGGGCGCGCCTCTTGTCCGACATGCCCCTGGCGTCGCTGGCGCCGAACGTACGCGCCAGCGCGCGTGCCGTCACTTCGCCCACTTCGCGGATGCCCAGTGCGAACAGGAAGCGCTCAAGCGTGGTGCGCTTGCTGGCTTCCAGCGCATTGACCAGGTTCTCGGCGGATTTTTTTCCCATGCGTTCCAGCCCGGCCAGGGTGTCGACATCCAGGCTGTACAGGTCGGCGACGTCGTGGATGATGTCCTGGTCGACCAGTTGTTCCACCAGCTTGTCGCCGAGACCTTCGATGTCCATGGCGCGGCGCGAGGCGAAGTGTTTGATGGCTTCCTTGCGCTGCGCTTCGCAGTACAGGCCGCCGGTGCAGCGCGCGATGGCTTCGCCTTCCACGCGCTCGATGTCGGAGCCGCACACCGGGCATTTCTTCGGCATGACGAAAGGTTTGGCATTTTTCGGGCGGCGTTCCTTTACCACCTTGACCACTTCGGGGATGACGTCGCCGGCGCGGCGCACGATCACCCAGTCGCCGATGTGCACGTCCTTGCGGCGGATTTCATCCTCGTTGTGCAGGGTGGCGTTGGTCACCGTCACACCACCGACGAACACCGGCTCAAGGCGCGCCACCGGCGTGATGGCACCGGTGCGCCCGACCTGCACGTCAATGTCGAGCACCCGGGTGAGTTCTTCCTGGGCGGGGAATTTGCGTGCGATAGCCCAGCGCGGTGCACGCGCCACGAAACCCAGCGCCTGCTGCTGGTCGAGACGGTCGACCTTGAACACCACGCCGTCGATATCGAACGGCAGCTTGCTGCGCGCCTGCTCCATCTTGTTGTAGTACCTGATGCAGCCCTTCAGGCCGCGCACGGTTTCAATACCCTTGTAGACGCGCAGGCCCCAGTCGCGCAGGCGCTTGAGGATGCGGCTGTGACGATCCGGCAGCTTGCCGCCTTCCACCAGACCGACGCCGTAACAGTACATTTCCAGCGGCCGTTGCGCGGTGATTCTCGGATCGAGCTGGCGCAACGAACCGGCGGCGGCGTTGCGAGGGTTGACGAAAGGTTTCTGTCCCTCGGCTACCACCCGCTCGTTGAGTTTGCGGAAACCTTCGTGCGGCATAATGACTTCACCGCGCACCTCCAGCCGCTTCGGATAACCCTTGCCGATCAGGCGCAGCGGCACCGAGTGGATGGTGCGCACGTTCTGGGTAACGTCCTCGCCGGTGGTGCCGTCGCCGCGGGTGGCGCCGCGCACCAGTACGCCGTCTTCGTACAGCAGGCTGATGGCCAGGCCGTCCAGCTTGGGTTCGGCGGCATATTCCACCACCTCGATTTCCAGTCGCTCGCGCACGCGACGGTCGAACTCGGCCAGTTCCTCGTCGCTGAAGGCGTTGTCCAGCGACAACATCGGGACTTCGTGACGCACTTCGCCGAAGCCGTCCAGCGGCTGTGCGCCGACGCGCTGGGTGGGGGAATCGGGCGTGATAAGTTCCGGGTGGGCGGCTTCCAGTTTCTGGAGTTCGCGCATCATCCGGTCGTACTCGGCATCCGGGATCTCCGGGTCGTCGAGCACGTAGTAGCGGTAGTTGTGGTAGCGGATCTGTTCGCGCAGTTTTTCGACGCGTTGTTTGACGTTCAAGGTGAATTCCGTTTCGTTCGGGTCAGGACACGGCCGCGCGTGAACGCAACTGCGCCTCGGCCAGTTGTTCGCGCACCTGCACCAGCGCCTGGTGTGTGAGCAATTGATGTTTGTCGTCGCGCAGTTCGCCGGCCAGTTCCACGGCGAGGCGTTCGGCGGTATTCATGAAGTCGTCGAAGGCGTCCAGCGCGGGCATGGCGCACGGCAGTTGCAGGAACAGGGTTACGCCCGGCGAGGTGAAGGATTGCATGTCGTGTTCGGGAAAGGTACCGGGCTTGACCAGGTTGGCAACGCCGAAGATGGGTTCGTCGCGACCGACCTGCGGGTTGCGCCGTTCGAAGATGCCCTTGCTGTCGTAGACCAGTTCGTTGTTGTCGAAGGCCTTGAGCAGCTTGTCGCCGCGAAACGGTTCGCCGTCTTCGGCAACCACCGAGATGACCAGCACCTGCTCGCTGACCGCGGCCGGTGAGGAAGCGGCCGGTTGTGCCGAATCGTCCCGCTCGGGATCGTCGTCGTGTTCGGCGACCAGTTGTTCCATGCGCGCCAGCTCGTCGGCGACATCGGCATCGTCGCCGTCGACATGGATACGGGGGACTGCCGAGCGTGTTGTCCTGCGCCGCGCCGGGCGCTGTTGCAACCGGCTCCAGAGATAGATGCCGGCGATAACCGCGGCACCGGTGAGCAGCAGGATGATGCGCAGCTCATCCATACCGGCCCTACACCGCCGCGAACTTTACCGCCTCGTCAACATCCACGGCCACCAGACGCGATACGCCCGGTTCGTGCATGGTGACGCCGGTCAGCTGGTTGGCAAGATCCATGGTGATCTTGTTATGGGTAATGAACACGAACTGCACGCGCTCGGACATCTCTTTCACCATGTCGCAGAAACGGCCGACGTTGGCATCGTCGAGCGGCGCATCCACCTCGTCGAGCATGCAGAACGGTGAGGGATTGAGTTCAAAGATGGAGAACACCAGCGCCACGGCGGTCAGCGCCTTTTCACCACCGGACAGCAGGTGGATGGTGCTGTTGCGTTTGCCGGGCGGGCGCGCCATGACGGTCACGCCGGTGTCGAGCAGGTCTTCGCCGGTCAGCTCCAGGTAGGCGTGGCCGCCGCCGAACAGGCGCGGGAACATGGCCTGCAGGCCGCTGTTGACCTTGTCGAAGGTCTCCTTGAAGCGGGTGCGGGTCTCGCGGTCGATCTTGCGGATGGCGTTTTCCAGCGTGTCCAGTGCCGAGCTGACGTCCTCGTGCTGGGCGTCGAGGTATTTCTTGCGCTCGGACTGTTCCTCGTACTCCTCGATGGCGGCGAGGTTGATGGGACCCAGCCGGGCGATGCGGGTTGCCAGCGCCTCGGCTTCCTGTTCCCAGGCTTCCAGGCTGGCATCTTCCGGCATTTCCTCGGCCAGTTGCGCCAGCTCGAAACCGCTCTCGGCAATCTGTTCCAGCAGCGTCTCGCCGCGCACCTTGATCTCCTGCCAGGCAAGTTTCTCCTGGCCGAGGCGGTCGCGCAATTGCTGGGCCTGGTGTTCTTTCTGGTGGCGCTTCTGGTCGTCCTCGCGCAGCTTGTGCTCGACGGCTTCCAGCGCGCGACGGCGATCGGCCAGTTCGGTCTCGACTTCGTGGCGTTGCCCGAGGCTGATCTCCAGTTCTTCTTCGAGTTGCCTGAGCGGAGCTTCGCTGTCGGTCAGCGACTGGCGCAGTTCCTCGCGACGTTTCTGCAGGTGGCCCTGCTGGCCGCGCATGCGCTCCAGATTCTGGCCGGTGGTTTCCTGTTCGGTGTGCATGGACTGGAATTTCAGTTCCAGTTCGTGGGCCTGGTCGCGGTCGCGCTGGGCTTCGCGGCGCGCCTCGTCGAGCGCGCTGCGCAGGCGTTCGCGGTCGGCGGAGCGCTGCTCGCGTTCGTCGGCCAGGGTGTCGATCGCTGCCAGCGCTTCGTGCAGACGCGCGCGCGCCCCATCCACGGCTTTGGTGTCTTCGCTCTGCTGGACGACTATTTCACCGGCTTCTCGCTGCAGCGCTTCGTTGCGCTTGTGAATCTGTTCCAGGCGGGTGCGGCGGGCGTCGAACTGGGCGCGCGCATCGCTGAACTCGCGGTGGGCGCGGTTGGCCTCAATCTGTAGCTCTTCACGTTGCGCCTCGGCATTGTGGAGTTCGGCGCGACCGGCTTCGAGGGCATTTTCGAGGTCGGTTATCAGCTTATGCTTTGCTTCAAGTTGCTCCTGTAACGTGTTGATTTCTTTCTCACGTTCCAGCACGCCCGAGGTACCATCGGCGTCGCGTGCGACACGCAGCCAGCCCGGCCCGACCCAGATGCCGTCGCGGGTGATGACGGACTCGTGCGCGGCCAGGCGGGTGCGCAGCTGCAGCGCCTCGTTGAGGGTGTTGGCGGCGTAGACGCCGGCCAGCAGGCCGTCCAGCGACCAGGGGGCGCGCACTTTCTGCGTCAGCGGTACGCCGGCCGAACCGGCCTGTGCCGCCACGGCAGCAGTGGTGTCGACCAGCGACAGCGTGCCCTGGGTGAGTTCGGCCAGTGTGTCGGCAACGGCGTCACTGCCCTCGACACACACGGCTTCGAGGTAGAAGCCCAGCGCGGTTTCCACGGCACGCTCCCAGCCGCTGTCGACGTCCAGTTGCTTGGCCAGGCGCGGCGCATCGTCCAGCCCCTGCGCCTGCAACCACTGTTTGATCTCGCCCTCGTTCTCGCCCAGCGCGGCCTGCTGCAGCGCCTGCAGCGAGGCCAGACGCCCGCGGATATCCTGCTGCTCGCCCTGCGCCTGGTTGAGCTCGCGCTGCTGGGTGCGGGTGCTGTCGCGCAGTTCGTCAATGCGGGTGCGCAGTGCTTCGAGTTGTTCCTGCAACGCGCTGGCGGCCTGCTGGCGTTCGCTGGCGCGCTGTTCCAGTTCGGTGATTTCGCGTTCCAGCGCCTGGCTGTCGAGCTGCTTCTGTTCCTGCTCGATGCGCTCGCGACGCTGCGTCAACTGGTTGAGCTGGCGTTCCAGGTGATCGATGCGGGTACGTTCCACCTGCGCGATCTGGGTTTTCTCGTTGGCGCGGGTGTTGAAGGCATCCCACTCACCCTGCCAGGCCTGCATGGCCTGCTCGGCGGCCTCGCGCCTGGCGCGCGACGCCTCGGCGCGCTGACGCGCGTCGTCACGGGCCGGGGCGTTCTCGGCCAGCCCTTTGGCCAGTTGTTCCAGCCGCTGACTATCGACCTTGATGTGCGCCTGCACCTCGTTCCACGCCTGTTCGGTTTTCTCCAGCTCTTCCTGCTGGGTGCGACGGGTTTCCTTGCCGTGCTGGATGGCCTGCTCGATGCGCGCGACTTCGGCGCCCAGTGCATAGAAGCGGCCCTGTACTTCATTGAAGTTGTCGGTGGCCTCGATCTGCGCCTCGCGACCGGTTTCCAGATCGGCCTCGACGGCGCGCAGTTCCGCCATAACGGCTTCCAGTGCGGTCTCGTTTTCCTGGATGCGCTTGCGCCGGTCGGCGCTTTCCTCGTGCAGTGACTGGTAGCGCAATGTCAGCAACTCGGCCTTGACCCGGCGCTCCTGCTCGCGCAGCTCCTTGAACCGCTCGGCGCTGCGCGCCTGCCGCTTTAACTTCTCAAGTTGTTTCTCAATTTCATCGCGCAAGTCATCAAGACGGCTCAGGTTTTCCTTGGTGTGCCGGATACGGTTCTCGGTCTCGCGACGACGTTCCTTGTATTTGGAAATGCCTGCTGCCTCTTCCAGAAAGGTGCGCAGGTCTTCCGGTCTGGCCTCGATCAGGCGCGAGATCATGCCCTGCTCAATGATCGAATAGCTGCGCGGCCCCAGTCCGGTGCCGAGGAAAATATCGGTGATATCGCGGCGACGGCAGCGCGTGCCGTTCAAAAAGTACGACGACTGCCCGTCGCGGGTGACCTGGCGGCGGATGGAGATCTCGTTGTAGTTGGCCCACTGGCCGCCCAGCCCGCCGTCCGAGTTGTCGAAGACCAGTTCGACCGAGGCCTGCGCCACGGGCTTGCGAGCCGTCGAACCGTTGAAGATGACGTCTGCCATGGAGTCGCCGCGCAGGTGCTTGGCTGAGCTCTCGCCCATCACCCAGCGCACCGCGTCGATAACGTTCGACTTGCCACACCCGTTGGGCCCCACCACACCGGTCAGCTCGGACGGGAAATGCACGGTAGTGGGGTCGACGAAGGATTTAAAACCGGAGAGTTTAAGCTTGCTCAGTCGCATCCCCGAACTGTACCGATACCGGCTATGCCTGACAAGGTTGACATAGCAGTTTACAGCCGGCATTTGCTGGTGCCGTTTCGACATACAACCGGCAAGCCCCTGATCCCCTGAAACTTGTGTTGTTTAAGGCCCTTCCTGTATCTTGCGCGCATGTCTACGAAGCCCAGCAAAGAACTCGAAACCTTCGATAACCCGCACCCGCAGCGCGACTACACCATCCGTATCCGCATGCCGGAGTTCACCTGCCTGTGCCCCAAGACCGGACAGCCGGATTTCGCCGTGCTGAATCTGGAATACGTGCCGGATCAGCGTTGCGTGGAACTGAAATCGCTGAAAATGTATATCTGGTCGTTCCGCGATGAAGGCGCCTTCCACGAGGACGTCACCAACCAGATCCTCGACAAACTGGTATCGGTGTGCGAACCGCGCTTCATGCGCCTGACGGCCGAGTTCAACGTGCGCGGCGGCATCTATACCACGGTGGTCGCCGAGCACCGCGACCCGGCCTGGAAAGCTCCGGAGCGGGTCGAACTGCCCTGACACCCGCCATGACGCGCCGGCAGACATTCATTGGAATCGACGTCGGCACCTCGGGCATCCGCGCCTGCGCCATCGACGACCGGGATGCGCACCTCGCCGCTGTATCCCGACCCCTGCCCGCCCCGCGACGCGACGGCCCCTGTGTCGAACAGGACGCGGAGCTCTGGTGGCAGGTGCTGTGCGAGGTGCTGGACCGGCTCGCCGCCTCGCTGCACCAGGCACAGGTAACACGTATCGCCCTCGACGCGACCTCATCGACCCTGCTGCTGTGCCGGCGCGACGGCACGCCGCTCACCCCCGCGCTGATGTACAACGACGCGCGCGCCACGCATGCCGCCGAACGGGTTGCCGCGGCAACCCCGGAACACAGCGCAGCACGCGGCGCCAGCGCCAGCCTTGCAAAATATCTGCATCTGCGTGAGCAGTTCGATGCTGCCGATGCCATCCCGCTGCATCAGGCCGACTGGTTGAGCGGAAAGCTGATCGGGCAGTTCCGCCACAGCGACGAAAACAACGCCCTCAAGCTCGGCTACGACCCCGTGGAAAGACGCTGGCCCGACTGGCTGCGACAACTGGGTATCTCTACCGCCGTGCTGCCCGAGGTGGTGCCACCCGGCACCCCGCTCGGCACGCTCAGCGACGAACTGGCTGCACGCTGGAACTGGCCGCGCGCGCAACTGGTCGCCGGCACCACCGACAGCACCGCTGGATTTCTCGCCGCCGGCGCCACGCATACCGGCACCGGCGTCACGTCGCTGGGCAGCACGCTGGTGGTGAAAGTGCTGTCCGACCAGCCCGTGTTCGATGCCCGCTACGGCATCTACAGCCACCGCCTCGGCAACCACTGGCTGGCCGGCGGCGCCTCCAACGTCGGCGGTGCCGTGCTGCAGCAACATTTCCGCCGCTGCGATATCCATCGTTACAGCCGCCTGATCGACCCCGCCCACCCCACCGGCCTCGACTACTACCCGCTGCCCGCCCCCGGCGAACGCTTCCCCGTCGCCGACCCGACCCTGGCCCCGCGACTGACCCCGCGCCCGGCGTCTGACCGGGTGTTCTTCCAGGCCATCCTGGAAGGACTGGCAAACATCGAAGCCGAAGGCTATCGCCTGCTGCACGCCTGCGGCGCACCCGCGCTTACACAGGTTCTGAGCGTCGGCGGCGGCGCCGACAACACCCGCTGGCAACAACTCCGCGCCGCAAAACTCGGTGTTCCCGTGTCGCGGGCGTTACACAGTGAAGCGGCGCACGGTGCGGCATTGCTGGCGCGCGGTATCGACGGGTTACTCTAAACGTACCGGTATATCCGGGGTTCCCGGCTCAACGGTTTGCCCGCTGCGCGGGCCCCCTGCGCTTCTCGCGAAATGTGGCGCTCACCCAAACTCGCCGTTCACTACGTGAACGGCTCAAACAGGGTTCGCTTCCCCCACATTTCGCTGCGATGCTCGGCTGCACCGATTCACCGGGAACCCCGGATATACCGGTACAGGAACCTTCCGTGGCAGATTTCTTCTTTTCTTGCCCTTTTCTTGAAATGAAACAGGAATCCACTAGTGTCCGGTTAACCTGGAATCAATGAATCAATGGAAATCAATGGGGTCAGACTCGATTGATTTGATCAATCGAGTCTGACCCCATTGAAACATGACCCCATTGAAACAGGACATTTCTGTGGCAGATTTGGCAAACGGTCTCCTTTTCTCGTTTGCGCCCCGCCGCGGCAAGTCCCGGGTGGATGAGACTTTCCTTCGGCGTCGGTGCAGCCGAGCATCGCAGACATTTTGCGATCAAGCGAGCGTTGTCTGAGTGGTTCGCGCGCCAGCGCGGACCGCGAGTTTAGCGAGCGCGCAAAATGTCGAGAAGCGCAGGGAACCCGCGTAGCGGGCAAACCGTTGCCGAAGGAAAGTCTCATCCACTCGGGACGTTTTCAACCACCCTCCCGCAACCCAGGCTCCCTCACCCACATCACAGTGGCCCCCGCCACCGCCGCCGGCATCACCATAAAGTTCACCACAGGAATCATCGTGCACAACATCACCAGCCCGCCGAAGCTCCATGCCAGCAGCGGCCGCTTGCGTAATCGTCGCCGCTGTTCGGTGAAAAACAGCCGGTGATTGCCCATCGGGAAGTCGATGTACTGCACGGTCATCATCCAGGCACCGAACAGCACCCACAGCACCATCGCCGGCAGGTTGAGCACGGGCACCCACAGCAGGATGAACAGGGGGATGGCGCGCAGCAGGTAGTACAGCAGCTTGCGCAGTTCGGAACCGATGGCGGCGGGAATATCGCGTATCACATCACGCCAGCTCGATTCGAATGTCTCGCCGGTGAGGTGCGCCTCCACCGCCTCGGCGAGCAGCCCGTTGAACGGCGCACCGACCAGGTTGGCGACCACCGAGAAGCTGTAGAAGATCACCACCAGGCTGGTTATCCAGAACAACGGCACAACCACCGCACTCAACCACTGCAGCCAGTCGGGCAACCGCGACACCAGCCACTGCGTCACGTCGTCGACCTGGCCGTAGGCCCACACCACCAGCGCGCCGAACAGCAACAGGTTGATGGTCAACGGGATCAATACAAAGCGGCGCAGTTTCGGGCGCATCAGCAACGCGGCACCCTGGAACAGGTAGCGCGGTCCGTTGACGATATCCTTCACGCGGACTGCTCCACGTACCCGGCAATACGCTGTACGCCGAGCGTCAGGTTCTCGATCGCCGTGGTGTAGGCGAAGCGGACATGCTGCGCCGCCTGCCAGTCACCGAAGTCGATACCGGGGGTGATGGCAACGCCGGCCTTTTCCAGCAGGTCGTGTGCAAACGCAAAGCTGTCGTCGGTGAGGCGAGCACAGTTGGCGTAGAGATAAAAAGCGCCTGCCGGCTGCACGGGGATATCGAAACCGAGACCGGTGAGCGCCGGCAACAGGTAATCGCGACGCGCCTGGAACGCCTGCCGCCGCGACTCGATAATCGCCTGCGCGTCATCGTCGAACGCGGCCAGCGCAGCGTACTGCGCCAGCGTGGGCGCGGCGAGGAACAGGTTCTGCGCCAGCGCGTCGAGTGCGTCGATATGCGTCTCGGGTGCGACCAGCCAGCCCAGCCGCCAGCCGGTCATGCCCTGGTACTTGGAAAAGCTGTTGATGACGAACAGGTCGTCACCGCCCAGCGCCAGCGCGGAACGCGGCCGCTCGCCATAGGTAAGTCCCTGGTAGATTTCATCGACGATGAGACTGCCGCCACGCGCCCGTACCGCGGCGTGCAACGCTTCGAGGCGTGCGGGTTCTATGATGGTGCCGGTGGGGTTGGAGGGGCTGGCGATCAGCGCGCAGCAGGTGGTATCGCGCCAGTGGGTTTCGATACTGGCGGCGTCGAGCTGGTAGTGCTGTTCCGCGCTCACCGGTACCTGCACCGGGGTGGCGTCGAACAGGTGCACAAAGTTGCTGTTGCAGGGGTAGCCCGGGTCGGTCATCAGCACTTCGCTGCCGGGGTCGACCAAAAGCGCCAGCAGCAGTTGCAACGCCCCGGAAGCGCCCGGCGTGACGATGATGCGGCGCGGGTCGATATCCAGCCCGTCGCGCTCGCGGTAATCGCGGGCGATGGCTTCACGCAGTTCACGCAGGCCGACGGCGGGCGTGTAGTGGGTGCGCCCCTGCTGCAACGCGCGAATGCCGGCGTCGATAATCGGTTGCGGGGTGGCGAAATCGGGCTCGCCGATTTCCATGTGTACGATAGTGCGGCCCTGCGCCTCCAGTTCGCGCGCCCGCGCCAGCAGCGCCATGACGTGAAACGGCGTGATCGAGGCGATGCGCCGGGCGGTCACTCAGTCCGCCCCGCCCCGGCTCGCGGCGTGCAGCCGCTGCAGGCATTCGACGTCGACGCAGAGCTTGTCACACGGCATACCGGCCAGCACCTTCATCGGCTGGTCCGGTTCGCCAAGTGTGTCCACCACCATCGCCGCGCCACTGAAGTCGTGGTCCAGCGTGTAGTGGTTGACTGTAACCAGGGCCTCCAGGCCGGCATCACGCGCGGCACGCAGGCCGTTTTCCGAATCTTCCAGCGCCAGGCATTCATCGGCGCTTACCTCCAGCGCCTGCATGGCGTAGTGATAGATATCCGGCGCGGGCTTCTTGGCCGGCACCACGTTACCGGCGGCAATCACCTCGAACCAGTCAGTCGCATCCGGCGAAACATTGTGCTGCAACAACGCGGTGACGTTGGCGGGTGTGGTGGTGGTGGCGATACCCAGCCGCAAGCCCGCGTCGCGCGCTTCCCGGATCAGACGCAACACACCCGGACGCAGCGGTAATTCGCCGGCCGCCATGGCGCGGGTATAGATATCGGTCTTGGCGGCGTGCAGGCCGGCCACGTACTCGTCGAGGTTCAACGGCGGGTCGAAGTCCGGCCGGTGGGTCGCCAGGTAGTGCTTGATGCGTTCCTTGCCACCGGTGACCGCGAGCAGTTCGCCATACAGTTCCGGCGACCACTCCCAGTCCAGGCCCGCCTGCTGGAAGGCCTTGTTGAACGACTGCCGGTGGATTTCCTCGGTATCCGCGAGGGTTCCATCGACATCAAATAGCAAGGTTGTTAACCGACTCATAAATGTTTTCCTGCCCGTCAAATTCCCCTAGCGTACCGCACTGCCGAAACCCGCAACAACCCGCGATGCACAGGTACTTTTGTCGGATTCGTGCTTGACTCCATCGATGCACAGCCGGAAACTACCGCACTTGGTTGGACGGGCGACTTATTGCTTGCCCTTGTTCCGGGTTTCTGATATAGAGCACCGCTTGTTTTAATTTGGAGAAGTTGCATGGCTGCCAAGAAGAAGGCTGCGAAAGCGAAGAGAAAGGTTGTCGCCAAAAAAGCGGTAGCCAAGAAGAAAAAAGTGGTTGCCAAAAAGGCTCCGGCGAAGAAGAAAGCTGTCGCCAGCAAAGCCGCTGCAAAGAAAAAAGTCGTCAGCAAAAAAACGGTCGCCAAAAAAACGGCCAAAAAGAAGGCGACGGTGAAAAAAACACCCGCGAAAAAAGTCCCGGCAAAGAAAAAAGCGTCCGCCAAAAAGGCCGCCGCCCCGGTAGCTGCGCCGCCGAAAACCCGCGCCCCGAAAAAGAAATCGCCACACAAACGCGCACCGGCTCCGCTCTCCTCCCACGCCGGCCCGGTACCAGGCATCGCCCCTTATATTGAGAAAAAGGGTGAGGAGTACATGAGCGAGGAACAGGTCGAGCACTTCCGCAAGATCCTCAACGCCTGGAAGCGGGACCTGATGGAAGAAGTCGACCGTACCGTGCACCACATGCAGGACGAGGCCGCCAACTTCCCGGATCCCAACGACCGCGCCACGCAGGAGTCGGAGTTCAGCATGGAACTGCGCGCGCGTGACCGCGAACGCAAACTCATCAAGAAGATCGACGAAGCGCTGATGCACCTCGACAACGACGAATACGGCTATTGTGAAGCCTGCGGTATCGAGATCGGCATTCGCCGGCTGGAAGCGCGCCCGACCGCGACGTTGTGCATCGACTGCAAGACACTGGACGAGATCCGTGAGAAACAGCGCACCTAGACACTAAAAAAGACCCCGGACGCGGGACGCACTAACCCGCGCCGGGGCATTTTACCCCTCGGCCACACCTTCACCGACCGGGTTGTCCGGCAGTGGT
>CAYSRA010000028.1:13650-27762 GCA_964433205.1 uncultured Thiohalobacter sp.
CGGGGCATTTTACCCCTCGGCCACACCTTCACCGACCGGGTTGTCCGGCAGTGGTACCGGGTGATCGATCGGCATATCCAGGTAGGCCTGTCGCGACTGTTCCGATTCAAAATAAATGGTCATATTGCCGTCCACGATATAGGGGCGGTTCTCGATGTCATCAAGTTCGCGCCCGGTAATCGGGTCGGTGGTAATGACCATCTGCGCCGGTTCGTGTAACCGGTGTGAAGGCTCACGATCCCGGGGCATCGGATCGGTCGCAACATACGCCAGCGAGTCGAAGCGATGAATCACTCTGCCAGTTGTTGACATGTTCATACGCACCTCCTTGCTGCCATAACTTCACAGCAGTCAGAACTTCGCACCAGTCTATATATAGGCGGTCTGGAGTATATTCAATCCCTGAATAATCCCCGGATATGCAGGGAAATTAGCGGCTCTTACAAAGTCCCGGCCCGGCACGTACTATCCCGTTCATGCAGGAAAACCGCTACATCGGGCGCTTCGCTCCCTCCCCTTCCGGCCCGCTGCATTTCGGCTCGCTGGTGGCCGCGCTGGGCAGTTATCTCGACGCCCGCAGCCACGGCGGAGACTGGCTGGTACGCATGGAAGACCTCGACCCGCCGCGGGAGATGCCGGGGGCAGCGGACGACATCCTGCGCACACTGGAAGTCTTTGCGCTGCACCACGACCGCGAGGTGATGTTCCAGAGCCGGCGCCACGACGCCTACCAGGCGATACTCGAACAACTCATCGAACAGGGTCTGGCCTACCCCTGCGCCTGCAGCCGGCGCCAGATCCGTGAGGCCGGCATGCCTGGCGGCGTCTACCCGGGCACCTGTCGCAACGGACTGCCGCCCGGCCGCGAAGGACGGTCCGTGCGCCTGCGCGTCAATGACACGCTGATCCGTTTCACCGATCGCCTGCAGGGAGCCGTCGAGGAAAACCTGGCCCGGCACACCGGCGACTTTATCCTGCGCCGCGCCGACGGCCTGTACGCCTACCAGCTCGCCGTGGTCATCGACGATGCGCAACAGGGTATTACCGATATCGTGCGCGGCGCCGACCTGCTTGGCTCGACGGCCCGCCAGATCTGGCTGCAGACCCGGCTCGGCCTGCCCACCCCGAACTACCTGCACCTGCCCGTCGCCGTGAAGGCGGATGGCGCCAAACTCAGCAAACAGACCTTTGCCGCACCGCTCGACCCGGCCCGGCCGACACCGCAACTGGCGCGGGCGCTGCGGTTTCTGGGGCATGCCGTACCCGCCGGACTGGAACGGGAAACCCCGCAGCAATTCCTGGCGTGGGCAACCGAAACCTGGGACCCCGGCACACTACCCCGGGTACAAACGATCGAAGCGCGTTGATACCGCTTCCCGATTGTCCGTACAATGGGCTGAATTCGAACAACAATGCGGACTTGCAGATTTGGCCGCCAAAAGGAGTTTGTGGATGTCCGAGGAAAAACGCTACCCGGTACCCCCCGAATTCGCCGCCCGGGCGCACATCAATGCAGAGCAATACCGGGACATGTACCGGCGCTCCATCGATGACCCGGAAGGATTCTGGGGCGAACAGGCCGAGTCCTTTATCAGCTGGTACAAGCCGTGGGACAAGGTACTCGACTGTGACTTTAACGAACCCCGTATCGAGTGGTTCAGCGGCGCCGAGCTGAACGCCAGCTACAACTGCATCGACCGCCACCTTGAAACACGCGGCGCGAGCACCGCAATCGTATGGGAAGGCGACGACCCGAAACGCGACCAGCAGATCAGCTACCGCGAACTGCACCACGAGGTATGCATCCTCGCCAATGTGCTGAAGAAGCGCGGCGTGAAGAAAGGCGACCGGGTGTGCATCTACATGCCGATGATCCCCGAAGCCGCCTATGCCATGCTGGCCTGCGCCCGTATCGGCGCGGTGCATTCCGTGGTGTTCGGCGGCTTCTCGCCGGAGTCCATCAAGGACCGTATTCTCGACTCGGATTGCCGCGTGGTGATCACCGCCGATGAAGGTGTGCGCGGCGGCAAAATCATCCCGCTCAAGGGCAACGCCGACAAGGCGCTGAAAAGCTGCCCGGATGTACATACCGTGCTGGTGGTACGGCATACCGGCGGCGATATCCCGTGGCACGAGGAACGCGATGTGTGGCTGCACGACATCGCGCAGACGGTCGACGCCAACTGCGAACCGGAACACATGAACGCCGAGGACCCGCTGTTCATCCTGTACACCTCCGGCTCCACCGGCAAGCCCAAGGGTGTACTGCACACCACCGGCGGTTACCTGCTGTATGCGGCCATCACCCACAAGTACGTATTCGATTACCAGGACGGCGAAACCTTCTGGTGCACTGCCGATGTGGGCTGGATCACCGGCCACACCTATATCGTATACGGTCCGCTGGCGAACGGCGCAACGACCCTGATGTTCGAGGGCATTCCCACCTGGCCCGACGCCTCGCGGTTCTGGCAGGTGTGCGACAAGCACCAGGTGACGACCTTCTACACGGCCCCCACCGCCATTCGCGCGCTGATGCGCGAAGGCGACGCCCCCGTCAGAAAGACCAGTCGCAGCAGCCTGCGCCTGCTCGGTACGGTGGGCGAACCCATCAACCCGGAAGCCTGGGAGTGGTACTACCAGGTGGTTGGCGAAGGGCGTTGCCCGATTGTCGATACCTGGTGGCAGACCGAAACCGGCGGCCACATGATCACGCCATTGCCCGGCGCCATCGACACCAAACCGGGCTCGGCCACCCTGCCGTTCTTCGGGGTGGCGCCGGCGCTGGTGGATAACGAAGGTAAGGTGCTGAAGGGCGAGGCCGAAGGCAACCTGGTCATCACACGTTCCTGGCCGGGGCAGATGCGCACCGTATACGGCGATCACAAGCGCTTCAGGGAGACGTACTTTTCCACCTATCCCGGCATGTACTTCACTGGCGACGGCGCGCGCCGCGACAAGGATGGCTACTACTGGATCACCGGACGCGTCGACGACGTGCTCAATGTCTCCGGTCACCGGCTGGGCACGGCGGAACTGGAAAGTGCGCTGGTACTGCACGAAGCTGTCGCCGAGGCTGCTGTGGTCGGCTATCCGCACGACATCAAGGGCCAGGGCATCTATGCCTATGTCACCCTGGTGAAAGGCGTGGAGCCAAGCGATGACCTGAAAGCCGAACTGGTAAAAATGGTCCGCAATGAAATCGGCCCGATTGCCACGATCGATGTCATCCAGTGGGCACCCGCATTGCCCAAGACCCGCTCGGGCAAGATCATGCGCCGTATCCTGCGCAAGATCGCGGCCAACGAGGTCGACAGCCTGGGCGACACCAGCACCCTCGCCGACCCGGGGGTGGTCGAGGAACTGATCGCTAACAGGGCGAACCGATGACCCAGTTATCCATTCAGCAACTGGACGTGCTGTTGGTCGAGCCCTCCGCCACCCAGCACCGCATCATCGAAGGCTATCTCACCGCACTGGGCACCTCGGGCGTACGCTGGGCGCAGAGCGGGGAAACCGCACTGGAACTGATGCAGGGCACTATTCCCGACCTGGTCATCAGCACCATGCACCTGCCCGATATGACCGGCACCGATCTGGTCCAGCGCATGCGGGGGGACGACAGGCTGCTTGATGTAGCCTTTATGCTGGTTTCCAGCGAAACCGGCATACGCTATCTTGAACCGCTGCGCCAGGCGGGCGTAGTCGCCATGTTGCCCAAGCCCTTCGCGCAGGACCAGCTGCGCGCCTCACTGTTTGCCGCGCTGGACTTTCTCGAGCCGGAACCGCTGGAGCTGGAGCATATCGCACCGGAAGAAATGAACGTGCTGATTGTCGATGACAGCTTCACTTCACGCCATATTGTGCGCCAGATGCTGGAAAAAATGGGCGTCGAAAAAATCAGCGAAGCCGAAAATGGCAAGCAGGCCGTTGCCTGCATACAGCAGGAATTCTTTGACCTGATTGTCACGGACTACAACATGCCCGAAATGGACGGCGAACAACTCAGCCGCTTTATTCGCGAGGAAAGCACCCAGCCGAGCGTGCCGGTACTGATGGTGACGTCGGAAACCGACCAGACCCGGCTGGCCGGGATGGAGCAGAGCGGTGTCTCCGCGGTTTTCGACAAACCGTTCACGACCGATACGCTGCGCACCACCATACAACGACTGCTCGCCTGAGCCATGCTGGCGACCGGCGGATTCCGGCCCGCCTGGTGGCTGCCCGGCGGGCACCTTCAGACCCTGTTCCCCACCCTGTTCAGGCGACGCCGGCCACCGCCGCTCACCCGTGAACGACTGGAACTCGACGACGGCGACTTTCTCGACCTGGACTGGACCCGCGATCAGGCCGGGCCGCTGGTACTGCTGTTGCACGGGCTGGAAGGCTCGCTGCACTCCCATTACGCTTCGGGCTTCCTGCGTTCCCTGGATCGCACCGGCCTGCAATGCGTACAGATGTACTTCCGCGGCTGCAGTGGCGAACCCAACCGGCTGCCGCGCAGCTACCACTCCGGCGAAACCGGTGACCTGCAGACCGTGCTCGACCACATCGGCCGGCGCCACCCGCAACGCGACATTTTCGTTGCCGGCGTATCGCTGGGCGGCAACGTGCTGCTCAAATGGCTGGGTGAAAACCCGCACCAGCAGCAGGTGCAGCGTGCTGTTGCCATCTCGGTGCCGTTCGATCTCGCCAATGCAGCCGTCACACTGGAGCGCGGGCTGTCACGCATCTACCAGTCCTACCTGCTGCGCAAGTTACACCGGGCGCTGCGTGAGAAAGCCAGGCATGTCACCTTGCCGGTCGACAAGGCGGCCCTGTCGCGCCTGTCGTCGTTCCGGCGTTTCGACAATGAGATCACCGCACCATTGCACGGCTTCAATGGCGTCGACGACTACTACCGAAAATCCAGCAGCCGACACTATATTGCACACATCACAACCCCGACCCTGATCATTCACGCGCGCAACGACCCCTTTATGACGCCGGATGCGCTTCCCGGCGACAACCAGCTTAGTCCGGGTATCACTCTCGAACTGCACCGCTCGGGGGGACACGTGGGGTTTGTGGCCGGCGCGCTGCCATTTCGCCCCCGCTACTGGCTGGACGAACGCGTAGCAGAATACTTCACTGAACCGGGAAGTCAGTGAACTGACGTTTTTCCGCACCAATAGAGTGCGTTTTTAGTATATTCTAAATTACTTCCTTTCAAGCCTCCCGCAGCCCCCTGCTGCACCGGAACCGTGACCAAACGGTGAAATTTTCATATTCAGAAACTTTATAGATAACCACGCTATCCATTTGTTTGGATTTAAATAATACCAGACAAATAACGGCGGAATTAGTCACCGAATTGCGCTAAGCACCTGAAAATCCCCTCCTTTGTCTCAAGCTGCGACGGGTCATGCCGATACTCCACCCAGACTGATTCGTCAATACCTTGGCGCACAGAACTGAAAAATTTTCACCCGGGTTGCGTACACGTTGACCCGGATTTCCGGATGACTTGTTGGGGCTAAACCATATGACACGTTTCAAGCTGTTGAAGACAACTGCGCTGGCTCTGGCGCTCCTGTCCGGCGCAAGCCATGCGTCTGAAGCTGACATCTACGCGATTCATTTCTCCGAAGACGGCAGGCACCTGATTACCGGTGGCGCCGGCGGCTATACGCTCGCTGACAATGTGCAACACACCGGGGGCATCAAGATCTGGGACGCCAACACCGGCGCGCTGGTCGAGGCAATGGGCGACCGCAAGGACCTCGATAATATCTTTGGCTCACAATACGGACGTGTCGGTAACCGTCGCTGGGGTATCAGCAACTTCAAGGACGTGGTACTGACCGGCTCCTACCCGAACGGCAAGGTACTGCTGCTGCCGAGCTCTCTCGGTCGCATGACCAACGACAGGAAACACCAGCTGCCCGACTTTATCGGTGGCTACCTGGATTTCTCGGGCAAGCGGCCGGCGCGTATCGAACTGTCCACGATCGGCGCGAAAAACGGCAACTGTGACCCGAAGACCGGTTTCCACGACTATGTCGGCCCTATCGTACCGTCCAACAACGGCAAGTTCGCGGCCATCGTGGTGAATACCTGCACCGCAACGACCAATGACAAGGACCAGCAGGTCGCTTTTGACTATCAATCTGACCTGCACATCATGGATCTGAACAAGTTTGAAATCATCAAAAGCATCGAGCATATCGATGCCGGCGTCTATGCGCTGGGTATTACCGACAACGGCAAACGTATCGCTTTTGTCGGCCGCAACCAGTTCGCGGTGATCGACACCGACAGCAACGATCGCCATGTGGTCGAGAGTTACCCGCCGAACCAGTTCATGATCCCGCGCCAGTTCAGCTCCCTGCAGTTCAGCAAGGATGGCACGCAGCTGATCTCGCTGCGCAACATTTACGATATCGAGACCGGCAAGGAACACGCGCTGAAGTGGGCCACCGGCGGCGCCAAGAAGCCACGCCGCATCTCCAGCGTGCGCGTATCTCCCGACCTGAGTTTCTTCGCCATCGTGATGCCCAAGCGCTCACTGATCACCTTCGGTGACGACGGCCTGCCGCACTCCTATGGCAAGGCGGACAAGGTGGTACTGCTGAGCACCACTACCGGTGAACGTACCGAACTCGAAATCACCGACTCCATGACCGAGGGCAAACGCTGCGTCACCGACATCTCGCCGGACAGCCAGCGCGTCGCCGTCGGTTGCAAGGGCGGCTTGCTGCGCGTGTATGATGCCCATACCGGCAAGCTGATCTGGAACAAACAGAACATCGGCAGCAAGTCGGACAACGGCCTGATGCACGTCGAATACGACGATCCGATGGACAGCTTCTACAGCATGCTGGACACCACCACTCTCAACTGATCTCCCGACACCACACACCAAAAAGGGCCGAGAGGCCCTTTTTGCATTTTCAATGGAGTCTGACCCCATTGAAACTGTTGAAATGCCGCGGGCAACAAAAAAGGGCCGGGAGGCCCTTTTTTGCGGTTGATACATCTGCCTGGCGTCAGACAGCTTTCATGCTGAGGCGGATACGGCCCTGCTTGTCGACTTCCAGCACCTTGACCTTGATGGTGTCGCCCTCGGACAGTTTGTCACTGACCTTTTCGACACGCTCGTCACTGATCTGGGAGATGTGAACCAGACCGTCCTTGCCCGGCAGGATAGTCACGAATGCACCGAAGTCCATCAGCTTGGCAACCCTGCCCTCGTAGACGTGGCCCACTTCGACGTCGGCGGTCAGCTGCTCGATACGACGCTTGCATTCTTCACCGGCGGCACGGTCCACAGAGGCGATCTTGACGGTACCGGTATCGTCGATGTCGATGCTGGCACCGGTCTCTTCGGTCAGCGCACGGATGGTCGCACCACCCTTGCCGATGACGTCGCGGATGCGGTCCGGGTTGATCTTCATGGTGATATAGCGAGGTGCGTGCGCGGACATTTCTTCACGCGGCGCGCTGATGGCGGCATTCATTTCCTTGAGGATGTGCAAACGGGCTTCCTGCGCCTGGGCCAGTGCCTGCTCCATGATCTCACGCGTAATACCGTCGATCTTGATGTCCATCTGCAGGGCATTCACGCCCTGCTCGGTACCGGCCACCTTGAAATCCATGTCGCCGAGATGATCCTCGTCGCCCATGATATCGGTCAGCACGGCGAACTGGTCGCCTTCCTTGATCAGGCCCATGGCGACACCGGCAACCGGCGCCTTCAGCGGCACACCGGCGTCCATCATGGACAGGCTGCTGCCACACACGCTGGCCATGGAACTGGAGCCGTTGGACTCGGTGATTTCAGACACCACGCGAATGGTGTAGGGGAATTCTTCCACCGAGGGCATGACCGCCAGCAAGCCGCGCTTGGCCAGGCGGCCGTGGCCGATCTCGCGGCGCTTGGGGCTGCCGACACGACCGGTCTCCCCGACACAGTAAGGCGGGAAGTTGTAGTGGAGCATGAAGTTTTCGCGGTACGAGCCCTGCAGGGCGTCAATGATCTGAGCATCACGTTCGGTACCCAGCGTGGTTATCACCAGCGCCTGGGTCTCGCCGCGCGTGAACAGCGCCGAACCGTGTACACGCGGCAACAGGCCGGTACGGATGCTGATCGGACGCACGGTTTTGGTGTCGCGCCCGTCGATACGCGGGTTGCCCTCGATGATGCGGCTGCGCACGATGCGTTTTTCCAGCTTCTCCATTGCGCCACGAACCTCATCGGCGCTAAAGCCACCCTCTTCATCACTGGCGAGCTTTTCCATGGTCTCGCTGCGAATGGCGTCCAGCCGTGCGTAGCGATCCTGTTTGTCAGCGATCTGGTAAGCCTCGCCAAACGCAGCTTCACTGACTTCGGCGACGGCCTGTTCCAGCGCTTCGTTGGGTGCTGGCTGCTGCCAGTCCCAGGACGGCGCATTGACCTCGGCCGCCAGTTCAGCAATCGTACTGATCGCGGCCTGCATCTGCTCGTGTCCGTACACCACGGAACCGAGCATCACGTCTTCGGGAAGCTCTTTGGCTTCGGATTCAACCATCAGCACCGCCTTCGAGGTACCCGCAACCACCAGGTCCAGCTTCGAATCTTCCAGCTGGGTGGCGGTCGGGTTGAGCACATACTCGCCGTCGATGTAGCCCACGCGTGCCGCGCCGACCGGGCCGGCAAACGGCATGCCGGAAATCGAACAGGCCGCCGAGGCGCCCAGTAGCGCCGGAATATCCGGGTTGATCTCCGGGTCCAGCGACATGACGGTGGCAATGATCTGCACTTCGTTGGTGAAGCCTTTCGGGAACAGCGGGCGAATCGGACGGTCGATGAGACGGGACAGCAGTGTCTCGTTTTCGCTCGGACGTCCTTCACGACGGAAAAAACCGCCCGGGATCTGACCGGCGGCGTAGGTGCGTTCCTGGTAGTCCACGGTCAGCGGGAAGAAATCCCGGCCCTCGGAACCGCGCCTCAGACCGACAGCGGTCACTAATACTACGGTTTCACCCATGCTTACCATAACGGCGCCGCTGGCCTGACGGGCGATCTCGCCGGTTTCAAACGTCACGGTATGGTCGCCGTACTGGAACGATTTCTTGATCGGATTCACTGGCTAGTCCTTACTGATGGCTACAGCTGTTGGTTGAAGTGCAAGGTCGAACGGGATCAGCGACGCAGACCCAGACGACCGATCAGGTCCTGGTAACGGCTGATGTCCTTGCCCTTGAGGTAATCGAGCAACTTGCGACGATTGCTGACCATACGCAACAGACCCTGACGGGAATGGTGGTCATGCTTGTGTTCCTGGAAGTGCGATGTCAGTTCCTGGATATTCGCGGTCAGCAGCGCAACCTGCACTTCGGGGGAACCGGTATCGCCCGGTTCGCGCTGGTATTCACTGACAATCTGTTTTTTCTGTTCGGTCGATAAAGCCATGCTTTGCTCCAAATGTGAGTCGTGTGATGCATCCAGCGAACAGGCCAGACGCAAGCGGCGTATTTTACCTGCCTATGCCATTTCTCTCAACAGCTTAGGCACCTTTCATCATCCGGCGCGGCGCCACCCGCCCGTCGTCGAGAATTTCGCCCATCCCGAGGAAGGTGTTCTCGCCTTCGTACAGCCGCACCCAGCCGCTGGTCGGCGCGCGCGGCACCAGCACGGCCTGCCCCTGGCGCAGGTAAAATGCCGCGTCGGGGGATAATCTTACGTCGGGCCATTGGGTTAGCGCGGTTTCGATGGGCAACAGCAGGTTATCGGTAGCGCGCTCGTCCTTTTCCTTGATGGCCTCGAGTTCCTCGATGGTCACCAGGTTTTCATCACCATAGGGACCGACCGCGGTGCGGCGCAAGCGGGAGACGTGAGCGCCGCAACCCAGTTGCTCGCCGATATCCTCGACCAGGGTGCGCACGTAGGTACCCTTCGAGCAATGCACGAAGATGTCCAGCCAGTCGTCGCCGCGCGCCGTTACCGTCAGTTCATGGATGTCCACCGGGCGCGGTTCGCGCTCGACCTCGACGCCCTGGCGGGCAAGCTTGTAAAGGCGCTGCCCCTCGTGCTTGAGCGCCGAGTACATGGGCGGGATCTGTTCGATGGGACCACGGAACTGATCAAGCACCGCCTCGATCCGCTCATCACTGTAGTCTTCCACCGGGCGGGTGCTGATCACCTCGCCCTCGGCGTCTGCGGTGGCGGTCTTCACACCGAACTGGCAACGCACTTCGTAGCATTTGTCAGCGCCGAGCAGGAACGCGGACACCTTGGTGGCCTCGCCCATGCAGATCGGCAACACGCCCGAAGCGAGCGGATCCAGGCTGCCGGTGTGACCGGCTTTTTTGGCAAAAAACAGACGTTTGACCTGTTGCAGGGCTTCGTTGGAGGTAATCCCCGACGGTTTATCCAGCAACAGAATGCCGTGGACGTCTCGACCTCGTACGCGGCGTCGGCCCATGTAAATTCCTCAGTTGTCCTGATCGGTATCGTCGTGGTGTTTGGCATCTGCCTTGACGGCAGAATCGATCAACGCACTCAGACGAGCCCCGCGTTGCAGGGAATGATCCTGTTTGAAGTGAAGTTGCGGCACGTGCCGCATATTGAGTGACTGGCCCAGCAGGTGGCGCAGGTAGCCGGCCGCGCCTTCGAGCACTTTCAGCGATTCATCGATTTCATCCTGCTCGCCCAGCGTCGAGACGTAGACCTTGGCGTGCGAAAGGTCGCGCGACACATCCACCGCCGACACGCTGACCATGCCGATGCGCGGATCGCGCACTTCGTCACGGATCAGCGTCGCAAGTTCGCGCTGGATCTGCTCGCCGACACGGCGCGTTCTGGGAAAGTCTCTGGGCATTAAATAGTCACCACCGCTACCGAAACCGGCGCGGTTACACCGGCCGGAATTACTCGACCGTCCGCGCCCTCTCCGTCCGCTCGAAGACCTCGATCTGGTCGCCGACCTTGACATCATTGTAGCCCTTCACGCCGATACCGCACTCGGTACCGCTGCGCACCTCGTTGACGTCTTCCTTGAAGCGTCGCAGGGATTCCAGTTCGCCCTCAAAGATGACCACGTTGTCGCGCAGGACGCGGATCGGCGCACTGCGCCGCACCACGCCCTCGACCACCATACAACCGGCAATGGCGCCGATCTTCGGCGCGCGGAACACGTCGCGCACCTCGGCGAGGCCGATGATTTCCTCGGTCACTTCCGGCGACAGCATGCCGGATACCGCTGACTTCACATCGTCGATGGCGTCGTAGATGACACTGTAATAGTGCAGGTCGATGTCGTTCTCTTCGACAATCCGCCGCGCAGAGGCATCGGCACGCACGTTGAAGCCGATCAGGATCGCGTTGGACGCCAGTGCCAGGTTGGCGTCGGTTTCGGTGATACCACCGACACCGGACGATATGACATTGACCGTCACTTCATCGGTGACAATCTTGGTCAGCGCCTCGCGCAACGCCTCGACACTACCCTGCACATCGGCCTTGAGGACGATATTCAGCGACTGCTTCTCGCCCTTGCCCATATTGCTGAACATGTCTTCGAGTCGCGCCTGGTGCTGGCGCGCCAGCTTCATCTCACGCTGCTTCTGCTGGCGGAATTCGGCCAGCTCGCGCGCCTTGCGCTCGTCGTTGATGACCTGGGCTTCCTCGCCGGCCGCCGGTGTACCGGACAGACCCAGCACCACGGCGGGCATCGACGGCCCCGCCGACTCGATCGGCTTGCCGGCTTCGTCGAACATGGCGCGCACGCGGCCGATCTCGTGACCCGCCACCAGCGTATCGCCTTTCTTCAGCACACCGTTCTGTACCAGCACGGTCGCCACCGGGCCGCGACCCTTGTCGAGGGCGGACTCGATCACAACACCCTGTGCCGGGCAGTCCACAACTGCCTTCAGTTCCAGCAGCTCGGCCTGCAGCAGCACGGCGTCGAGCAGTTCGTCGACACCCTGGCCGGTCTTGGCGGACACTTCGATAAACTGGGTGTCACCACCCCAGTCTTCCGGAATCACACCCTTTTGCGACAATTCGTTCTTGACGCGTTCGGGATCGGCCTCCGGCTTGTCGATCTTGTTGATCGCAACCACCAGCGGTACGCCCGCGGCCTTGCTGTGCTCGACAGCCTCGATGGTCTGCGGCATGGCACCGTCATCGGCCGCCACCACCAGGATGACGATGTCGGTGACCTTGGCGCCGCGCGCACGCATGGCGGTGAACGCCGCGTGGCCCGGGGTATCGAGAAAAGTCATGGAGCCCTTGCCGGTTTCGACATGGTAGGCGCCGATGTGCTGGGTGATGCCACCCGCCTCGCCCGCGGCAACCCGGGTGCTGCGGATATAATCCAGCAGCGAGGTCTTGCCGTGGTCGACGTGACCCATGATGGTGACAACCGGGGGACGCGGCATTTCCTCGCCCGTCACCTCGGCCGCCGCCAGCTTTTCGATCTCGATTTCCAGGTCGTTCTCGGAAATCGGCCTGGCGGTATGACCCAGCTCCTCGACCAGCAGGATCGCGGTGTCCTGATCCAGTGTCTGGTTGATGGTGGCCATGACCCCCATCTTCATCAGTGACTTGATCAGTTCGGTCGCCTTGACCGAAAGCTTCTGCGCCAGGTCGGAAACCGAAATCGCTTCCGGCACCTCGATCTCGCGCACTACCGGTGCCGTCGGACGCTCGAAACCGTGCTCACCGGAAGACTTGACGGCAACACCGCCACGCCGGCCACTGGGCTTCTTGCGACGACCGCCCTTGCCCTTGGCAACGTGCAACTCCTTGCGACCATACCTGGTGTGCTGATCACCGGCATCGTGATGTCGCGTCTTGCGTTCTTTCTCGGTCTTCTGCTGACGCGCTTCCTGCTCGGCGCGCGCCTGCGCCTGGGCCTGTTCGGTTTCCTTGCTGACGGCTTCCTGCGCCTTGCGTGCTTCTTCCTCTTCCTGGCGGCGCCGGGCTTCCTCACCACGCTTCCGCTCTTCCTCTTCCTTGCGTCGGGCCTCTTCCTCGGCGCGGCGCAGGGCGTCTTTTTCGGCCTGAATCTTTGCTTCGTGCTCGGCTTCCAGGCGCGCCTTTTCCTCGGCCTCCTGCTTGAGCCGCTCCTGCTCTTCCGCAACCAGTTCGGCGCGATTGACGTAGGTGCGCTTCTTGCGCACTTCCACGCTCACTTTCTTGGCCGTGGAACCGCGGCCGGATGAACCGGTGCGGAGTTCCGTGTGCATCTTGCGACGCAAGGTCACCTTCTTGGGCTGCGCGGTCGGCGTTTCAGACCTGCCGTGGGTCTTGCGCAGATAGCTCAGCAACTGCATTTTCTCCTTGTCGGAGATGGTGTCATCTGCACCGGAAACCTGCATGCCGGCCTCGCCCAGTTGCACCAACAGGCGATCCACGGGCAAGCCAACTACATCTGCAAACTGTCGTACCGTAACGTCGGTCATCGTAAGGCGTCTCCTCGACGGTTACCCTTGCTCTTCCGCAAACCAGGGCGCGCGAGCTGTCATAATCAATTTTCCGGCACGCTCTTCGTCCATGCCCTCGATATCCATCAGGTCATCGATCGCCTGTTCGGCCAGATCTTCCATTGTAACGATACCCTTGCCTGCCAGCGTGAAAGCCAGGTCCTCGTCCATTCCATCCATTTCCAGCAGGTCGTCCGCCGGACGCGTTCCTCCAATTTTTTCCTCGTTGGCGATCGCGCGGGTCAGAAGCACGTCGCGAGCGCGTCCACGCAGCTCATTGACGATGTCTTCCTCGAATTCATCGATCTGCAGCAACTCGCTGTTGGGCACATAGGCAATTTCCTCGACGGTCGAGAAACCTTCCTGCACCAGGATCACCGCAACTTCCTCATCGACATCAAGGTCTTCCATGAACAGCTTCTGCAGCTCCTGCATTTCTTCCTCTGATTTCTCCGCGGCCTGCTGCTCGTCCATCACGTTCAGTTCCCAGCCGGTCAACTGGCTGGCAAGACGCACGTTCTGGCCACCACGGCCGATAGCCTGCGACAGCTGCTCATTGGCTACCGCCACGTCCATACTGTGCTTGTCTTCGTCGACCACGATCGACACCACCTCGGCCGGCGACATGGCGTTGATCACGAACTGGGCCGGGTTCTCGTCCCA